>NZ_RZRQ01000468.1:0-3450 GCF_003997785.1 Mesorhizobium sp. M7D.F.Ca.US.004.01.2.1
GTCCTACAAGGGCATCGCCGAAGGCACCGAGAACTCGAACTTCCTGCTGCATACCTCCAGCGGTTCCTACATCCTGACGCTCTATGAAAAGCGGGTCGAGAAGGCGGATCTGCCGTTTTTCCTCGGCCTGATGGGCCATCTCGCCAACAAAGGCGTCTCCTGCCCGTTGCCGGTGACCGCGCATGACGGCACCGTCATCGGCACGCTCGCCGGCCGGCCGGCGGTCATCATCACCTTCCTCGAAGGGCTTTCGCTGCGGCGGCCAGCGGCAACGCATTGCGCCGAGGTCGGCAAAGCGTTGGCGGAGTTGCATCTGGCTGGCGCCGATTTTTCGATGACGCGCCCCAATGCGCTGGCCATCGACGGCTGGCGCAAGCTCTGGAACGCGGCGCGCGACCGCGCCGACGAGGTCGAGCCGGGCCTTGCGGCCGAGGTCGATGCCGATTTCGCCGATTTCGAGCGGAGCTGGCCGAAAGACCTGCCGCAAGGCATCATCCATGCCGATCTTTTCCCCGACAACGTCTTCTTCCTCGGCGAAAAGCTCTCCGGCTTGATCGACTTCTATTTCGCCTGCGACGACCTCTATGCCTACGACGTCGCCACCTGCCTCAACGCCTGGTGCTTCGAGAAGGATTTTTCCTTTAACCTCACCAAGGGCAAGGCGATGCTTGCCGGCTATCAGAGCGTGCGTCCCCTGAGCGACCAGGAGAAGGCGGCGCTGCCGATGCTGGCGCGCGGTTCGGCGCTGCGCTTCATGCTGACCCGGCTGTACGACTGGCTGACTGTTCCCAATGGTGGGCTGGTGATGAAACGCGATCCGACCGAGTATATCCGCAGGATGCGGTTCCACCGGGCGATCAGATCTCCTTCGGAGTATGGATTGGCCTGATATGGGGTATCATGAGCAAACAGGTTGAAATCTTCACCGACGGCGCCTGTTCGGGCAATCCCGGCCCCGGCGGCTGGGGCGCGATCCTGCGCTTCAATGGCACCACCAAGGAGCTTTCCGGCGGTGAGGCCGAGACGACCAACAACCGCATGGAACTGCTCGCGGCCATCTCGGCGCTGAACGCGCTGAAGGAACCCTGCACGGTCGAGCTTCACACCGACAGCAAATATGTCATGGATGGCATTTCCAAGTGGATCCACGGCTGGAAGAAGAACGGCTGGAAGACCGCCGACAAGAAGCCTGTGAAGAACGGTGAACTCTGGCAGGCGCTCGACGAAGCCAACAAGCGCCACAAGGTCACCTGGAACTGGGTCAAGGGCCATGCCGGCCATACCGAAAACGAGCGCGCCGACGAACTCGCGCGCGAAGGCATGGCGCCGTTCAAGAAAGGCCCGTTCAAGTCTGCTGCTGCACCAAAGCCGGCTGCGCAAGCAAAACTGCCGACGGTCGCGAAAGCGCGGCGCTCAACCCAGAGCTATTAATTTTGGGCGCCGGACGGATCTCAGGCAGGGAATTTCCATCGTGCCGATCCTCTACTACGTCACGCATCCCCAGGTTCAGGTCGATGCCAGCGTTCCCATGCCGGAATGGGGGCTATCCGACATCGGACGCGCGAGAGCATTTGCAATGCTCGACCGGCCCTGGATCGGGTCGATCCGGCGTATCGTGTCGTCGGCTGAACGCAAGGCGATGGAAACCGCCGAGATCCTCGCAACGCATCTGCGTCTTGTCATCGAGGTGAGGGAACGGATGCATGAGAACGATCGATCGGCAACGGGTTTCCTGCCGCCGCCGGAGTTCGAAACGGTCGCGGACCAGTTCTTTGCCAATCCACACGAAAGCATTCGCGGATGGGAAAGAGCTATCGATGCGCAGCATCGTATCGTGAGCGAGGTCGACACCGTGCTCGGTACCAATGACGCCGACGACATTGTTTTCGTCGGGCATGGAGGGGTGGGAACGCTCCTGCTCTTGTCTCTCAGCGGTCGAGAAATCAGCCGCGAAGCGGATCAGCCGGCCGGCGGCGGTAACTATTTCGCTTACGATATCGGCGCTCGCCGCATTCTCCACGGCTGGCAGCCGGTCGACAGGCCGGGGCAGCCGTAAAAGCTTAGCGGATCAGCAGTGCTGTGCCCCAAAGCCCGAGCGCGAACACAGTATGCGACACCAGGTTGAGCGCGCGGACCTGCATCGGATTGGGGCGCTTTGAAGCCGCCCAGCCGGCGCCCATGCCGGGCGCCAGCAGGAACCAGCCGGCGCCGACGGTGACGATGCCGAGGATGAAGGCCGGCAGGAATGTCGGCGCGGCAAGCCAGCCCGCTCCGACCAGCACCACCAGGATGATCCCATAGACGATGCCGACAAAATAATGAAAGGCCCAACCCAGCGCCTTTTCATGCGCGTAAGGCACTGCATTGCCGATATCGTCGTGGAAGACCTTGTCGCTCAGGTGCCAGACCCAGCGACCGACCGGCCCCCAGTTCGGCCGTGGCTGGCCGAACGCCTTGTGCAGGAAGATGGCCCAGAGATCCATCAGCACGGTGGCGCCGATGCCGATCACGATAGCGCGCCAGAAGACGTCAAACATCGCTAGGGTCCCCCAAAGCAGGCCCTGGACTGCAGCGATCGTCGTTGCGGTCCCGCCTGACGCCTCGCTGAAGTTCAGAGCTGTCCCAGAATATGAGCCGCGCCGGACTCGTCGACACCGGGCTTGGTCTCGACATTGAGCGCGGTGACCTTGCCGTCGTCGACGACCATCGAAAACCGCTTCGAACGCAGCCCCATGCCGCCGGCGGAAAGGTCATTGTCGAGGCCCACCGCCTTGGCGAAATCGCCACTGCCGTCGGCGAGGAACAGGATCTTGCCCTCACCGCCGGTGAAGCGCGCCCAGGCGCCCATGACGTGGACGTCATTGACCGAAACGACGGCGATGGTGTCGACGCCACGCGCCAGGATGGCGTCATGGTTCTCGAGATAGCCGGGCAAATGGTTGTTGCTGCAGGTCGGCGTGAAGGCCCCGGGAACCCCAAACAGCACCACCTTCTTTCCAGAAAAGATCTCAGCCCCGGTGATTGGCTTGGCGCCATCGGCGGTCATCGTCTTGAAGGTCACGTCAGGCAGCTTGTCGCCAACGGAAATGGTCATGGATTCCTCGCTTGGGAAAATGGGGAAGGACGTGTCTTTGCGTAGCGAACTCAACGGCTTCCTGCAACCGTTCGGGTGGGCTGGATCAAGGGAAAGGCAGAAGCCCTTCGACCGCGCCCGCCGAACTCGTCAGCGTATAGTGAAGTCCGCCATCCGTCGGCGTCGTCGACGGGCGATCGAGGATCGGCACGGTGAAGATCAGCTTGCCGTCCTTTTCGCTGCGGGCAGGGCTGCCGAACATGTAATCGTGCTCGCCGGCAACGAAGAAATCCGCCGCCTCCGGATCGCCGGGAAAGCTCGCCTCGACAATCAGCGTCTCATGGTCACCCGGCAGGACATTGACGCCGAAATCGGAT
>NZ_RZRQ01000469.1:0-3445 GCF_003997785.1 Mesorhizobium sp. M7D.F.Ca.US.004.01.2.1
GGATGAGCGCCACCAGTTCGGGAATGCGCGGCAGCATGCCGGCGACGACGTCGCCGCGGCCGACGCCGGCCTGTTTGAGGACATTGCCGACGCGCGCGGACATGTCCTTGAGGTCATCGAAGGTGAATTCCCGCAGTTCTCCACCGGCGGAGATGGCGCGCAACGCCAGCCGGTTTTGCCCGGTGTGGCGATCGCAGCATTCGATGCAGGCATTGATGCCCGTGGCGGGATCACCCTGAAGTTTTGCGATCTCATCCTCGATACGAAAGTGCGCAATGGCATCGGTGTAGCGCGGCGGCGGCGCCGGTGTCTTGGTCATGGCAGTCCTCCCTGGCGCCGCCGCATCTTCCCCATGCGGCGCTGTCGCGTGTGAGCTTGCCTGAAATTGCTGGCGTGGTCGATGCGGCGAAAGTTGGTGGGCGGCAAGGTTGGCGCGAAGGATCACAGCGCTGACAATCTGCGGCAATGCACGTGGTTGACGCGCCCGCCCATCCGGCCGATAGCACCGCCAGAATTGCCCCGAGAAACTCCGATGCCTTCAGACACCAACCTCCACGATGCGCCCGCCGACCCCGACACTGCCTGGCAGGCCGACGTCCGCGCCGGCGTGCGCCATGTGCGCGATCTCGCCTCCCTGCCGCTGTCGCCGGCCGAGCGCGCGGCGGCTCAAGCCGCGGCGGCGAACCACAAGGTGCGCATTCCCAAAGCCTATCTCGACCTGATCGACTGGAACGACCCCGTCGACCCGATCCGGGCGCAGGTCATCCCGTCGCCGGGCGAACTGGAGCAGGCGGACGGCGAGCTCGACGACCCGATCGCCGACCATGACTTCAGCCCGGTGCCGCGATTGACGCATCGCCATGCCGACCGGGTGCTGTTGTTCCCGACCTATCAATGCGCGGTCTATTGCCGGTTCTGCTTCCGCAAGGAATCGCTGACCTCGATCGGCCGTGGCTATACGCGCGAGGCGCTGGAACCGGCGCTGGCCTATATATCGGACCATCCCGAAATCCGCGAGGTGATCCTGACCGGCGGCGATCCGCTGTCGCTGCCCGACAAGGCACTGGCCGAAATCCTCGCGCGCATCGAAGCGATCCCGCATGTGCGTCTGCTGCGCATCCACACGCGCGTTCCGGTGGCGCTGCCGTCGCGCATCACGTCTGGGCTGGTCGCGGCCCTGCAGGGTCGGCTGATGGTCACCGTGGTCACCCATTTCAACCACGCGCGCGAGATCACATCCGCGACCGAGATGGCCTGCCGCACGCTGCGCCATGCCGGCTTCGTGCTGCTCAACCAGAGCGTTCTGCTCAAGGGCGTCAACGACATGGTCGAGGTGCTGGAGGAGCTCTGCCGCGAGCTAATGTATCGGCTCGGCGTCAAACCCTATTACCTCCACCATGGCGACCTCGCGCGCGGCATGGCGCACAGGCGCACGACGATTGCGCAGGGCCAGGCGCTGGCCGGCGCGCTGCGGGCACGGCTGTCGGGTATCTGCAACCCCGTCTATGTGCTCGACCTCCCGGAAGGCGGCGGCAAGGTGCCGATCGGGCCTTGCTATGTCGAGGCGCGGGACGGGGAGAACTGGCGGCTGCGCGGGCTCGACGGCGAGGTGAGGGACTATACGGAAATTGTTGGCGAATAGGGCTGCGCGCTATCGCGCATCTCCATCGATAAACGCCAACACGACCACACGCGGGGCAACGCAATAGGCGAGGCTGGCTTTGCGGCCTGTCGTCGTCGTCGCGTGGCCTGCGTTCAAGTCGACGGTGATGTCCTCATAGCCCAGCACCTCGCGATCGAGCGGATAGACGGCCTTGTAGACGGCTTCCTTGGCGGCAAAGAGGATGCGGCCGGCAAGATGCCGGTCCGCGGCCTCTATCCTGTCTGAAGGGATTGCAACGAGCGCGAAGATGTCGTCGGGGAGAGGCTGCGCGGGCTCGACGTCGATGCCCAGTGAACGGATGTGGCCAACGGGCGCAACCGTCGCCACGGCCATTTCGTCGTCGTGAGCCAGCGATCCCGTTATCCCCTCGGGCCAGACCGGCGCGCCCGCTGGCGCGCGCAGGATGGCGACGTCGTTGACGCCAAGTTCTGTCAACAACCCGTGCGCGATCAAGCGCGCTGCTCCGCTGGCCCGCCGCATGGCCGGCTGATGCGCGGGGATGGAATGCGCTTCCTTGGGCAAGAGATGGGCCTCGTCGCCGTCGCTTATGACCCGGCATCCGACCCGGACACTGGCGGGCGCGATGGCGATCATCGCCTGCAGCAGGGATGTTTGCGCAAGCGCGATTTCGGGGGAGGGCGTCACAGATCGCTCATCCCTGCGACAAAGCCGAGGACCGCGATCATTTCTCCGTCCTCGTCGATGCCTTGTTCCACGAAGCCGGCGGCGCGATAGAGGTGGCGTGCGGCCTCATTCTCGGGCTCGTAGCAGATCGAAACCTCGCGCACATGGGCGAGATTGCCGATCTCGTCGAGCAAGGCGCGCAATGCAGCCTTGCCATAGCCTTTGCCTTGCTGGGCGCGGTCGATCATGAAGCGGTAGACCAGCGCCTCGTCTTCCGACGCATCGTACATCAGGAACCCGACGATACGGGTCCCGGCCATTATGACGCGCGGCCGCGCGTCTTCGTCGGTTTCGGCTTCTTCCAGCGACTCCGCATTGCTGGCGACGAAATCCATCTGCTCCGGAGCAAGCTCCAGGGCCGCGACCAGGGCACGGTTGGCCCCGGTCACGGAAACGAGACGGATGTCCGCGCTCTTCAAGCCGATGCCTTCTTCAAGCCGAAGCCCGGGAGCCATCGTCGGTGATCGGCTCGACGAAGCGATGCAGCTTGGCCGGGTTGCCGCGCCATATGGAGTAGGGCTCCAGCTCTTCACCCTTCATCACGAAGGAATCGACATCGGCCACCGAGCCTTCGCCCATCACGACGCCGTAGTGGACAAAGGCTGAAGGCCCGAGCGTGCAGCCATTGCCGATGCGGATGTAATCGGACTTGAACGCGCCTTCCTCCAGCGAATGGGCCTGGATGACGCAGCCCTCGTTGAGGGTGACGTCGTCGCCGATCTCGACCAGCGAGCGCTCGGTCAGGTTGCTGCCGCCGTCATAGACGCGCTTGCCGACCTTGACGCCGAGCAGGCGCAGGATCATCGGCCGGAACGGCGTGCCGCTGAACAGGCGCACGATCGGCGAATCCGCGAGCTTCCAGTGGCGTTCGTGGCGCCAGAACGCGACGTCGTAGATCGTCGTCATTTGCGGCTTCAACCGGCCAAAACCAAGGCTGGCCCGCTCGACCAGGATGTAGAACGGAATGGTGATCGCCGAGGTCAGGAGCACGGCGACGAACAGCGCCACCTCAGCCCATTCGGTGTAGTAGTTCAGCGCCCGATCCCAGATCGCCAGCGTGGCGAACAGCATGACCCATTGCGTTGCGATGAACAGAAG
>NZ_RZRQ01000046.1:0-26535 GCF_003997785.1 Mesorhizobium sp. M7D.F.Ca.US.004.01.2.1
CCTCGATGGTCCGTCCGCACTGGGTGATGCGTCCTTCGGAAAGCGTGGCGGTGTTGCCGCCGAGCAGCAGGGCTTCGTGCGGCTCGGTCGTTGCATAGACGAAGATGGTGCCAGCGGCGGCGAATATCCTGGGCAACTCGGCGCGCAGCTCTTCGCGCAATTTATAGTCGAGATTGGCGAGCGGTTCGTCGAGCAGGACCAGGCTGGCGTTCTTGACGATGGCGCGCGCCAGTGCGGTGCGCTGCTGCTGGCCGCCGGACAGGCTGAGCGGCGTGCGGTCGAGATAGGGTGTCAGCTTGAGAAGTGCGGCGGCATCGCGCACTTCCTTGTCGATCTTGGCCTGATCGGTGCCGGCCACCCGGAGCGGCGAAGCGATGTTCTCATAGACGGTCATCGCCGGATAGTTGATGAACTGCTGGTAGACCATGGCGATCTTGCGCTTCTGCACCGGCACGCCGGTGACATTCTGGCCGTCGAACCAGATCGAACCGGAGGTCGGCACATCGAGGCCGGCCATCAGCCGCATCAGGCTGGTCTTGCCGGAGAGCGTAGGTCCGAGCAGGACGTTGAGCGAGCCGTGCTGGAGCGTCAGCGACACGTCGCTTATATGCTCGACCGCACCAACCGTCTTGGTGACGTTTCTCAGTTCCAGCATGACGCCTCCTCCCAGGCCTTCTGCATCAGCTCAAACCCCTCTTCATTCGGCAGCCGCGACATGGCGCCGGCTTATACCGCGCATGAATTCATCGAGCGCCGCCACCTGCTCGCGGCTGAGATGCAGACCGCGCTTGGTCCGGCGCCACAATACATCTTCTGATGTGACCGCCCATTCGTTTTGAACGAGATAGCGCACCTCGGCCTCGTAAAGATCAGCGCCGAAGTTACGGCCGAGATCAGAATTCGATTTGGCTAGCCCCAACAGCATCCTTGCGCGGGTGCCGTAGAGCCTGGTCAGCCGGCGGGCCAAGCGCGCGTCGAGGAACGGGTAGGCGGTTTTCAGTTTCGCCACCTCGGCATCGAAACCGGTGGCCGGGAAATCGCCGCCCGGCAGTGGCGCGTTTGCCGTCCATGGCTTGCCGCGCTTGCCGAGAAAACCCTCGATCTTTTCCAGCATCGATTCCGACAGCCGGCGATAGGTGGTGATCTTGCCGCCGAAGGCGTTGACGATCGGGGCCGCGCCCTCGCCGCCATCGGCCTTCAGCACATAATCGCGCGTCGCTTCCTGCGCCTTGGAGGCGCCGTCATCATAGAGCGGGCGGACGGCCGAATAGGTCCAGACGATGTCCGAGCGCTTGACCGGTTGCGCGAAATATTCGCTTGCCGCGGCGCAGAGGTAGTCGATCTCGGTGTCGCTGATCTTCACGTCATGCGGATCGCCGGGGTAGTCCTGGTCGGTGGTGCCGATCAAGGTGAACTCTTCCTCGTAGGGAATGGCGAAGATGATGCGGCCATCCTTGTTCTGGAAGAAATAGGCGCGCGGATCGTCGAATTTCTTGCCGATGACGATGTGGCTGCCCTGCACGAGGCGGACATTGTGCACGTCGTTGAGGCCGACGACGCCGGAAAGCACATGATCGACCCAGGGTCCGGCGGCATTGACCAGCAGGCGCGCCTTGATCTCCTCCGTCTCGCCGGTCTGCAGGTCCTCGATCTGGACCGTCCACAGACCGTTTTCGCGGCGCGCGCCGACCACTTTCGTACGGGTCCGGACCGTTGCGCCGCGGTCGGCGGCATCACGCGCGTTCAACGCCACCAGTCGCGCATCATTGACCCAGCCATCCGAATACTCGAAGGCCTTCTTGAACAGCGGTTTCAAAGGCTTGCCGGCCGGATCCCTGGCCATGTCCAGCGTCCTAGTCGCCGGCAGCAATTTGCGCCCGCCAATGTGGTCGTAGAGGAAGAGACCGAGCCTGATCAGCCAGGCCGGACGCAGGCCCTTGGCATAGGGCAGCACGAAGCGCATCGGCCAAATGATATGCGGCGCGTTCTTCCACAGAACCTCGCGCTCCATCAGCGCCTCGCGCACCAGGCGGAATTCGTAGAATTCGAGGTAGCGCAGGCCGCCATGGATCAGTTTGGTGGAACCTGAGGAAGTTCCACTCGCCAGATCGTTCATCTCTGCGAGAAAGACGGAAAAGCCACGCCCGACGGCATCGCGGGCGATACCGCAGCCATTGATGCCGCCACCTATGACGAAAATGTCACGGATCGGAGATGCGTCCACAAATTCCTCCAGCGATTTCGCATTGCACCATTTTTGGGCTTTTACGAAACCGTGTCGGAATTATTTCGAAATGATAACGAATGTCAAACGAAATATCACGAGCGCGTGATATCAGGTCGAAACCGCCTAGGTGAGCGACGTCTCGATCAGCTGAACCTCGGCCTCCTGGCAGATCTTGCGCACCGACGGGATGTCGCAACGGTCGGTGATGAAGGTGTTGACCTGCGACAGATGGCCGATGCGCACCGGTGCGGTTCGCTCGAATTTGGTCTGGTCGGAAACCAGGATGACATGCCTTGCATTGGCGATGATCGCCTGCGCCACCTTGACCTCGCGAAAATCAAAGTCGAGCAAGGCGCCGTCATGGTCGATGGCGGATGCGCCGATCACCGCATAGTCGACCTTGAACTGCCTGATGAAATCAACCGCCGCTTCGCCGACCACACCGCCATCGGAACCGCGCACAACACCACCAGCAATCACCACCTCGATCGACGGATATATCCGCATCCTATTGGCAACATTGATGTTATTGGTGATGACCATGAGACCGTTGTGATCGAGCAGCGCCTTGCTGACCGACTCGGTCGTGGTCCCTATGTTGATGAACAGCGAGGCATTGTCGGGGATCAGCCTGGCTGCCGCACGGCCGATCGCCTCCTTCTCGTCGGCAGCGATCTTGCGCCTCGCCTCATACTCCATGTTCTCGATGCCGGACGGGAACAACGCGCCGCCATGGATGCGCGAAAGCAGCCGCTGGTCGCACAGATCGTTGAGATCCTTGCGTATGGTCTGCGGCGTCACATTGAAGTGGGTGGCCAGGTCATCGACCAGCACGCGCCCATGATCCTTGGCCATCTGGATGATTTCGGCATGGCGTGGCGACAGATACATAAGCAACCTCCCGTTTTCGTTTTTCTTGTCTATAGTCGAAAACGAAACCGATGAAAAGGCATAAGCCGGCTAATGAAATACATATGATTGCCAAGGCAAACGCCAACGCAAACCAGATTGTGCCTGATCAAGCTATTCCGCGCGCGATTTCCGTGATGACGGTGAAGGCCATATCGACATCGGCGGCGGTCGCCTCGAACTGACCGATCTGGAAACGGATTGCTATCAGCCCATCGACCTTCGTTTGCGTCAGGTAGATGCGGCCATCGTCGTTGATCGTATTGACCAGTTGCAGATTGAGCGCGTCCGCATCGGCGCCGGCTGCAGTCTTGTGCCGGAACGAGAACAACGACAGCATCGGCTCGCTGACGATCTCGAAATCCGGTTCCCTTGCCAGCCGCGCGGCAAGCCCTTCGCTCCACGCGACATGATTGCGGATCATCGTGCGCAGGCTTTCCAGCCCATGGGCGCGCAGCAGGAACCACAATTTCAGCGCGCGGAACCGCCTGCCGAGCGGCACTGACCATTCGGAATAGTTGATGATGCCATCACGCCCATGCGTCTTCAGGAATTCCGGCTTGATAGCCAACGTCCGTACATGACTTTCGGGGTCACGCAGGAACTGGATCGAGCAATCGAACTGGGCACCCAGCCATTTGTGCGGATTGAAAACGATCGAATCGGCACCTTCAACGCCTGCCCAGAAATGCCGATACTCCGGACAGATCATCGCCGATCCGGCCCAGGCGGCATCGACGTGAAGATAGAGCCCATGCCGCCGCGCCACCGCGGCAACCGCAGCAATGTCGTCGGTGCCGCCGATGCTGGTGCCGCCGACGCAAGCGATGATGCCGGCCGGCAGCATGCCGGCTTCCCGGTCGGCGGTGATTGCCGCCTCGAGCGCTGCCGTGTCCATGGCGCGAAAGCGGCCGCCTACCGGAATGCGCACGAGATTGTCCTCGCCGATGCCTGACACCCAGATCGCCCGGTCGATCGAGGTGTGGACCTGGTCGGACGAATAAATGCGCAGCCGTGTCTGCCCTGCCAGGCCCTGTTTGTTGCCTTGCCACTCGAGTGCCCGCTCGCGCATGGTCAGCACCGCGGCCAGCGTCGCCGACGAGGCCGAATCCTGGATCACCCCGGAAAAACCTTCCGGCAGGCCGAGCGCCTGGCGCATCCAGTCGACGGTGCGCGTTTCCAGCTCGGTCGCCGCCGGCGACGTCTGCCAAAGCATGCACTGTGCGGCCATCGCCGAGACCAGATACTCCGCCACCACCGAGACCGGCGCCGCATTGGCCGGGAAATAGGCGAAAAAGCGGGGATGCTGCCAGTGCGTCATCCCCGGCAGAATCTTCTCTTCGAAGTCGGCGAAGATCCGGTCCATCGGTTCGCCGTCTTCGGGCGGCGAAGCCTCGATGCTTTTGAAGATGTCGCCGGGCTCGACCAGTGGCCGTACCGGCCGTTCGCGTAGTGTGTCGCGGTAGTCGGCGCCCCAGTCGGCGGCGCGCCGCGACCATTCCCGGAACTCATCGTTGTTCATCCTGTCCTCCCGACATGATCCCTCGCGGCCATCCATAGCGGCTGGCCTCTTTATTAATTAACGCGTGAAATATACGCAACCGCCGGCGGCGAACTTCGCGCACCCTAGCCAGGAAAATCCGGCAGGCTGGCAAAGGCCGTCTTAAGCGCATTCGACCAGCCGTCCGAGATCGTGCGGTAATACTGGTCGTCCTGGCTGATCCGCTTCTTCAACCCGACCTTGAAGGCGTCCTTCTCCAGAAAGAGCAGGTCGAGCGGCAAGCCGACGGACAGGTTCGACTTCAATGTCGAATCGAACGACACCAAAAGCAGCTTCACCGTCTCGGCGAGGCTCATCGTCTTTTCATAGGCGCGGATGATGATCGGCTTGCCATATTTGGTCTCGCCGATCTGGAAGAACGGCGTGTCATCGGTCGATTCGATGAAATTGCCTTCGGGATAGATCATGAACAGGCGCGGCTCGCTGCCTTTGATCTGGCCGCCGAGGATGAAGGAAGCATTGAAGTAGGAATCCGCCTTCTCGCCCGCAGGCGACGAACTGGCGATGACCTCCTTGACCGTATCGCCGACCAGCCGCACCGTCTGATACATCGACGGCGTTTCCAGAAGCGTGGCGTGACGGTCGGCAATTGCCTTAGTGCGTTCGTCGAGCAGGCTGACCACGGCCTGCGTCGTCGCCAGATTGCCCGCCGACATCAAAACGATGACGCGCTCGCCCGGCTGCTCCCAGATATGCATCTTGCGGAAGGTGGAAATCGAATCCATGCCGGCATTGGTGCGCGTGTCCGACATGAACACGAGCCCGCGATCGATCTTCAGGCCAACGCAATAAGTCATGGAATCTCTTCTGGCAGCAATCTTGCGAAAGATTACTGCTCCACCGTGACGGTGACCGCAAGCTGTTCTTCCGCCTGTCCCAGCCGAATTCCCGACACCGGCGTGGCGTCGCGGTAGTCGCGGCCCGTTGCCACCTTTACATAGCGCTCGTCAGGCGAAATGCCATTGGCGGCATCGAAGGCAACCCAGCCGAGACCCGACACATGCGCTTCGGCCCAGGCGTGACTTGCGGCCTGCTCAACCGTTGCATCCAGCATCAGATAGCCACTGACATAGCGAGCCGGAAAGCCCATGGCGCGCGCCGCGGCGGCAAAGATATGGGTGTGATCCTGGCAGACACCGGTCTTGAGCGCCAAGGCTTCCTCCGCCGGCGTCGCCGCATTGGTGGTGCCGGGCGTGTAGGCAACGCGCTCGCCGATGACAGCCATCAGCCGGTGAAGCCTCTCGATGTCGGTGCCCTTGCCGACCGATGCCGCGAGTTCGCGAACACCGCTGCCGATCGTCGTCAATGGCGTTTCATGGCTGTACAGCCAGAGCGGCGTAAAGCCCTGGTGTGGTCCCGAGACACCTGCGGTGTCGCGCGTCACCACTTCGCCTGATGCTTCCACGGTGATGAAGTCGCGCTCGCCCTCGACGCTCAACAGCCTTGTGTCGTTGCCGAAATGGTCGACAAAGCGAACCTCTTCGCGCGCGCCTTCGATGGCCAGCGCCCAGGACAGAACGGTCTGCGTCGATCCGCTGACCGGAAGCAGCCGCAGCCGCTGCAACAGATAGTGCACCGGTGCATCGTAGCGGTATTCGGTCCGATGGGTGATCTTCAGCCGCATGCTTTTTTTCCGTTTGTGAGCATGATCTTGTCCGAAAACCGGTTCCCACTTTTCGCTATCGCGGTCCTCCGGTTCGGGACCATGCTCAGTTGAACCGGTAATCTTGTGCGATTTCGTCGCCCAGCTTGGTGTTATCGCGAATGAAATTGGCCAGGAATTCATGCAGGCCGGTATCGAAAATATCCTTGATCGATCCCGCTCTCAGCATTGCCTGCGTTTTCTCGGCCGTTGCGTGGCAGGCATGGCGCTCGCCGTAGTCGTCGCCGAGGAATTTCAGATGCTCCGACAGGAAGCGATAGCAGAACATCAGCGACCGCGGCATGCGGACATTGAGGATCAGGTAGTCGGCAATGTTCGTCGGTTTGTAATCGGCGTCATAGACCCAGCGATAAGAGCGATGTGCCGACACAGAACGCAGGATCGATTCCCACTGGTAGTTGTCGAGCGTCGAGCCGACCCAGGAGATCGACGGCAGGAGCACGTAGTATTTCACATCGAGGATGCGCGCCGTGTTGTCGGCGCGCTCGACATAGGTGCCGAGCTGCGAGAAGTCGAAGATCTCGTTGCGCAGCATGGTGCCGTAGAACGAGCCGCGGATCAGCGCCGTCTCGCGCTTGATCGCATCGAGCACGCTGGGCAGGTCGCGCTCGTCGATCGGCCTGGCCAGCATCCGCTTCAGCGACATCCAGGCTTCGTTGATGCTTTCCCAGGTCTCGCGCGTCAGCGCGGTGCGCACCATGCGGGCATTGTTGCGGGCCGTTTCGATCGACGCCATCGTGCTCGACGGGTTCGACGTGTCGCGCAACAGGAAGTCGGCGACATTGGCGGCGGTATAATCAGAATATTTCTGGCTGAAAGTGACGTCAGAACCAGCGCTGAGCAGCACCGAATTCCACTCTTCCGAGGCGCTCTGGGTACGAGTCAGCGCCATGCGCAGGCCGGCGTCGACCAAGCGCGCCATGTTTTCCGCCCGCTCGATATAGCGGTTCATCCAATAGAGCCCGTTGGCGGTGCGGCCTAAAAGCATGCAAGAACCTTCAAATGGAAATCAGTCATCCAGCACCCACGTATCCTTGGTGCCGCCGCCCTGCGAGGAATTGACCACCAGTGAGCCTTCCTTGAGCGCCACGCGGGTCAGCCCGCCGGGCACAATCTGGATGCGATCGGAGACCAGCACATAAGGCCTGAGATCCACGTGGCGTGGCGCCAGCCCCTTTTCCGTCAGGATCGGGCAAGTCGACAGGGCCAGGGTCGGTTGGGCAATGTAATTCGAGGGTTTTGCCGCCAGTTTCTTGGCAAACGTCTCGCATTCCTTCTTGGTCGCCGCCGGCCCGACCAGCATGCCGTAGCCGCCGGAACCGTGCACTTCCTTGATCACCAGTTCGTCGATGTGTTCGAGAACGTATTTCAGGCTGTCCGGCTCCGAGCAGCGCCAGGTCGGAATGTTGCCGAGGATCGCCTTGCGGCCGGTGTAGAATTCGATGATCTCGGGCATGTAGGAATAGATCGCCTTGTCATCGGCGATGCCGGTGCCCGGCGCGTTGGCGATGGTGATGTTGCCGGCCCGATAGACATCCATGATGCCGGGCACGCCGAGCGCCGAGTCCGGCCGGAACGTCAGTGGATCGAGGTACGAATCGTCGACGCGGCGATAAAGTACGTCGATCTGCTTGTAGCCTTCGGTCGTGCGCATGGCGACGTGGCCATCGACAACGCGCAGATCCTGGCCTTCGACCAGTTGCACGCCCATCTGGTCGGCGAGGAAGGCGTGTTCGAAATAGGCGGAGTTGAAACTACCGGGCGTCAGCACCGCGATGGTCGGCGCGCCCTTGGTGCTTTGCGGCCGCACCGCCGCCAGCGACTGGCGCAGAAGCTGCGGATAGTTTTCCACCGGCCGCACCTTGATCTTCTGGAACAGCTCGGGAAACAGCTGCATCATCGTCTCGCGGTTCTCCAGCATGTAGGAGACACCCGACGGCGTGCGCGCATTGTCTTCCAGCACATAGAACTCGTCCTCTGAGATGCGGACGATGTCGACGCCGATGATGTGCGTATAGACGCCAGCCGGCGGCCTGACGCCTATCATTTCCGGCAGGAATGCCTCGTTCCTGGCGATCAACTCCCTGGGAACGCGCCCTGCCCGCAGGATTTCCTGGCGATGGTAGATATCGTCGAGGAAGGCGTTCAGCGCCTGCACGCGTTGCTCGATGCCTTGCGTGAGGCGGCGCCATTCATTGCCTGAAATGATCCGGGGAACGATGTCGAACGGGATCAGCCGCTCGGAGGCTTCCTGCTCGCCATAAACGGCGAAGGTGATGCCGGTCTTGCGGAAGACGCGTTCGGCGTCCTGCATTTTCTCGGTCAACCTGGCCGGATCCTGCTCCTTCAGCCAGCGATCATAAGCCGAATATGGTCTTCTCAATCCGGAGACTTCCGGAAGCATTTCATCGAACGCTGCCAATCGCATACTCCCCTGTGACGCCATTTCACTGGCGTCGCCGGAGAAAATCAAGCGCAATCGGTGATTTGGGAGATACGGGCGATCAGTATGTTGCACCTGCCTAAAATTAAGGCAGCCGAAATATGACGGTAATCAGGCTTTGCCTCGTGTCCGGGCAAGTGCGCTCGATGGCTAAAAGGCGCGGAACGTGACGACGGTGAAGGTGTCCTTGATGCCGGGGAGAATCTGCACCTTCTCGTTGACGAAATGGCCGACGTCTTCCTCGTCGTCGACATAGAATTTGGCGAGCAGATCGTAATTGCCGGCGGTGGAGTAGATTTCCGAAGCGATCTCGGCATCGGCAAGCGCGCTGGCAACCTCATAGGATTTGCCCAACTCGCATTTGATCTGCACGAAAAACGCCTTCATGGCTTCGTCCCGCTAAACGTCCAAGTCCAGCGGCCCTTCTGGCAGACTGGAGGCGGGCTTTCAAGCGCTGGAATGAATGCTCAGCCGGCCTGGACCTGGGCTACGAGCTCCCGCAGCTCCGCCACAGGCTGCAACCTGCCGCCGATCGCCAGCGATTATTCGCAATCGCTGAAACCGCGATGCGCTGCCAAGCGTATGTTATGATGCGTCTTCGGACAGCACTATTTTTGAGGGAAGATATTCCGCGGGACAACGGAGACAGGCCATGCGCCGCGCCTTTTTCGCATTCGCATTCGTTCCATTCCTCTTTGTGTCGTCGGCATTTGCCGGCGATGCCGAGATCAAGGCAGGGCAGTCCGTCATCGATGGCCAGTTGAAGGCACTCATCGCCAATGACGGCGCCACTGCCTATAGCTTCGCCGCGCCTAATGTGAAACGGATTTTCCCGACCGTCGATGCCTTCATGAACATGGTGACAAACGGCTACCCGCCGGTGCGCAAGCCGCAGACCTATTCCTTCGGCAAGGTCGAGGAGACGGCCCCGGGTTCGATCGTCCAGCAGGTACTGATCGTCGGCCCCGACGGCAAGGACTACGAGGCTGTCTACACGTTGCAGCAACAGCCCGACGGCACATTCCAGATCACCGGCTGCAGCCTGCGCGCGTCGAATTCGCTCAGCACTTGAGGCCTCACAGCAACGAGATATCGCCCCTCGCCCAGCCCTCGGTGATTTCTGCGCCGCGCGCCTGGAAGGTGCCGGCCTCGATCGCAGCGCGGATGTCCTGCATCAGTTTCTGGTAGTAGGAAAGATTGTTCCAGGTCAAAAGCATGGCGCCAAGCGCTTCCTGCGAGCGCACCAGATGATGCAGATAGGCGCGCGAGTAGTCCCGGGCGGCCGGGCAATCGCTTTCCTCATCCAGTGGACGCGGATCGTCGGCATGGCGGGCGTTGCGCAGATTGACCTTGCCCCGCCTTGTATAGGCAAGGCCGTGGCGGCCGGCCCGTGTCGGCATCACGCAGTCGAACATGTCGATGCCGCGCGCCACCGATTTCAGGATATCGTCAGGCGTGCCGACGCCCATGAGATAGCGCGGTTTGTCCGCTGGCAGTTCCGGACAGGTGATGTCGAGCATTTCGAGCATCACGGCTTGCGGCTCGCCGACGGCAAGGCCGCCAACGGCGTAGCCTTTCAACTCCATTGCGCTCAGCGCCTGCGCCGAACGCATCCGCAGTGCTGCATTGTCACCGCCTTGCACGATGCCGAACATCGCCTTGCCCGGCTGGTCGCCGAACGCCGTCTTGCAGCGCTCGGCCCAGCGCAGCGACAACTCCATGGCGCGCTCGATCTCCTTCATCTCGGCCGGCAGCGCCGTGCATTCGTCGAGCTGCATCTGGATGTCGGAATCGAGCAGCCCCTGGATCTCGATCGAGCGTTCCGGCGACATCTCGTAGGCGGCGCCGTCTATGTGCGAGCGGAAGGTGACGCCCTTTTCAGTCAGCTTTCTCAGCTTCGACAGCGACATCACCTGGAACCCGCCGCTGTCGGTCAGGATCGGATGCGGCCAGCGGGCGAATTCATGCAGGCCGCCGAGCCGCGCCACGCGCTCGGCGCCAGGCCGCAGCATCAGATGGTAGGTGTTGCCCAGGATGATGTCGGCGCCGACACCGCGCACCTGGTCCATATACATGGCCTTGACGGTGCCGCCGGTGCCGACCGGCATGAAGGCCGGCGTGCGGATTTCGCCACGCGGCATGTCGATCACACCGCGCCGCGCCTTACCGTCAGTCGCCAGAACCTTGAAGCTGAACGGCTTAGCCATTGAATTCCTTGTCGTGGACCGGGGCGCCCGGTGCCTGCTTGTCGAGCGACTGTCCATCGCTCGTCTCCGCTCGGAAAAGCAGGCTTGCGTCGCCATAGGAATAGAATCTGTAGCGGTTCTCGATGGCATGCGCATAGGCCGCGCGCATCGTCTCGAGGCCGCTGAAGGCCGAAACCAGCATGAACAGTGTCGAGCGCGGCAGGTGGAAATTGGTCATCAGCATGTCGGCGGTGCGAAAGCGGTAGCCGGGCGTGATGAAGATATCGGTCGGGCCGGACCATGCAAGCAGAGTGCCGTCCTCACGCGCCGCACTCTCCAGCAGCCGCAGCGAGGTCGTGCCGACAGCAACGATGCGCCCGCCCTTCGCCTTCGCCGCATTGAGCGCATCCGCGGTTTCTCGGCTGACCGAACCGGTCTCGGCATGCATCTTGTGGTCGGCGGTGTCGTCCGCCTTCACCGGCAGGAACGTGCCGGCGCCGACATGCAAGGTGACGAAGCGGCGTTCGATGCCCTTGGCGTCAAGCGCTGCAAAAAGCTCCGGCGTGAAATGCAGGCCCGCTGTCGGTGCCGCGACGGCGCCTTCCTCGCGGGCATAAATGGTCTGGTAGTCGGCCCGGTCGCGTTCGTCATCGTCGCGCTTCGAGGCGATATAGGGCGGCAGCGGAATATGGCCGACAGCGTGCAGTGCCTCGTCGAGAAATGGCCCCGACAGGTCGAAGCCAAGCAGTGCTTCGCCGCCCTCGCCTTTCTCGATCACCGTGGCGTCGAGCTGGCCGAGGAAACAGGAATTGCCGTCATGGCCGAAATGGATGCGGTCGCCTGCAGCGATTCGCTTGCCCGGCCTCATGAAGGCCAGCCAGCGATCCGGTGCCATGCGCATATGCAGGGTGGCCTCGACCTGCGCCGCCGCCTCGCCGCGCCGCCTGATGCCTTTGAGCTGCGCCGGAATGACCTTGGTGTCGTTGAAAACCAGCACGTCGCCGGCCCTGAGCAGGGACGGCAGGTCGCCCACCCTGCGGTCATCGAGCCCTTCGCCTGACTTGACCACCAGCATCTTGGCGCTGTCGCGCGGGTCCGCCGGGCGAAGCGCGATGCGCTCCTCCGGCAGGTCGAAGTCGAAGAGGTCGACGCGCATCAGTAGAGCCGGACGAGCAGCGCTCCGGCCAGCAGCAGCACCGCGCCGGCGATGCGGCCGAGCGAGATTTCACGCACCGCGACGCCGAGGAAGCCGACGCGGTCGATGAGCATGCCGGCCAGCAACTGGCCGGCGACCAGAAACGCCATCAGCGCGGCGGCGCCGATGCGCGGCGTCAGAATCGTCGACAGCGTGACATAGAAGCCGCCGAGCATGCCGCCGGCTACGAACAGCCAGGGCGCCGGCGCTTTCCAGTCGAGCGAGATGCCTTGCAGCTTCACCACCGTAGCGGAGATGATGCCGAGCACGATCGCGCCCGACAGGAACGAAAACGCAGCCGCCGCGACCGGGAGACCCAAGCCGCGCGCCAACTGCGAATTGATCGGTGCCTGAATGGCAATGAAGGCGCCGGACAGGATGCCGAGAAGCGACCAGACGACGCCCATCATTGTCGTTTAACCTTACTTGACGTCGGCCGCGACCTTCAGCGACACGATCTTGTCGGGATCCTGCACCGGCTCCCCGCGCTTGATCTTGTCGACATTGTCCATGCCTTCGATGACCTGGCCCCAGACCGTATACTGACGGTTGAGGAAGGCGGCATCGTCAAAGCAGATGAAGAACTGCGAATTGGCCGAGTTCGGGTTCTGCGACCGGGCCATCGAGCA
The DNA here is from genome assembly GCF_003997785.1 of Mesorhizobium sp. M7D.F.Ca.US.004.01.2.1. Lineage (NCBI taxonomy): Bacteria > Pseudomonadati > Pseudomonadota > Alphaproteobacteria > Hyphomicrobiales > Phyllobacteriaceae > Mesorhizobium > Mesorhizobium sp. M7D.F.Ca.US.004.01.2.1. The sequence continues at coordinate 12,814 of NZ_RZRQ01000046.1, forward strand.
GGTGCCGCGGCCATGGTTGGCGTTGGAGAATTCAGCCTTCAAATCCGGCTTTTCCGAGCCGCCCATGCCCGCGCGGGATGGAGCGAATGTCGGCTTCGAGGAATTGCCGAACTTGACGTCGCCGGTCTGCGCCATGAAGCCTTCGATGACGCGATGGAAGGCGACATTGTCATAGGCGCCCTGGCGCACCAGCTTCTTGATCTGGGCGACATGCTTGGGCGCGAGGTCGGGCCTCAGCGCAATGGTGACGTCGCCGTCCTTCAGCGTGACGATCATGGTGTTTTCCGGGTCGGCGGCAAAAGCCGAGACCGATGCGGTCACAAGACCGGCAAGCACAACGAGGAACGAGGCGAGCTTTTTCAGCTGCATATCTGTCTCCGGGGTCTTATTTCTTGAATTTGGCGGTGAGCGCGCCGGCAACCGCCGCCGGCACGAAGGGGCGGATGTCGCCTCCCATCGAGGCAATCTGGCGGACAAGTGTGGCGGTAATGGTGCGCACGGAAGGGCTGGCGGGCAGAAAAACCGTCTGCAGTTCAGGCGCCATGGTCTCGTTCATGCCGGCCATCTGCATCTCATAGTCGAGGTCGGTGCCGTCACGCAGGCCGCGGATCATGATCGAGGCGCCCTGCTTCCTGGCCGCGTCGATGACCAGCCCGTCGAAGGCGACGACCTTGATGCGGGCGCCGTCGCTGCCGAATTCTGCCTTCGTCGCTGTCTCGATCAGCTTCACCCGCTCCTCGAAGGAAAACAGCGGCTGCTTTCCCGGATGAATGCCGATCGCCGCATAGACGATGTCGGCCACCGCCAGCGACGCCTTCAGCACATCGAGATGGCCGTTGGTCAGCGGGTCGAAGGAGCCGGCATAGAGGGCGATGCGTTCAGTCATGGCAGGTGCTTCTAGCGAGCCTCTCTCGCAAAGGCAAATCCGATCGGCGCGCCGGCCGTGAACCTTTTCCGGCACATGAACGACAGATGAACACGCTGATCACGAAGCCTTCACGCAGCGTTCACTAGGTTGCACCTTAATAAGATGAAACCAAAATCCCATCTATCCGTTGTTAGGCGCAGGAGAACACGCACATGCTGATCTACATGCTCGCCACCGCAATGACCGTCGCCATGCTGATCGCCACCGTATTTGGGCTGCATCAGGAGGCACAACGCGTCCGCGTCAAGGCAAACACCAAGCGCTTCTTCGGCCCCCGCAAGCCATATCGCCACTACTGATAAAGCCTAAACTTGCTGCCGCGCCGGCCGATGGGTCGGCGTTGCTATGTCATAACCTGGGTGCCGGACTTAGTCCGCACCCTCCGGACCGGTGTCAGGCGCCGGAGCGGCATCAGCAACCGTCCTCGACAGTCTCTTCGCTTTCTTCGTCCGATTGCGGTTCCGAGATCCGCTCGACCGAAACCACCTTTTCACCTTCAGCCGTGTTGAAGATGGTCACGCCCTTGGTGGCGCGGCTGGCGAAACGGATGCCGTTGACCGGCACCCGGATGACGGTGCCGCCATCCGATACCAGCATGATCTGGTCGTCATTGCCGACCGGGAACGTCGCCACCAGCCTGCCGATCTCGGCTACCTTCGACACATCGGTGGCACGGATGCCCTTGCCGCCGCGTCCGGTCAGCCGGAAATCATAGGACGAAGAGCGCTTGCCGTAGCCGAATTCGGTCACCGTTAGCACGTACTTCTCATGAGCCTTGAGGAACTCGTAGCGCTCGTCGGAAAGCTCCGTCTCCTCGCCGACCTCTTCATTGGTCAGCGCGATCTCTTCCTCTTCGCCGGCTGCGATGCCAGCGGCAAGCCGCCGTTCGGCTGCCGCTCGCTTCAGATAGGCGGCGCGCTCGGCTGGCGGCGCATCGACATTCTCGATCACCGACATGGAGATGATGCGGTCGGTCTCGGCCATGGTTATGCCGCGCACGCCGACAGAGTTGCGGCTCTGGAAGACGCGCACGTCGCCGACCGAAAAGCGGATGCATTGACCGGAGCTGGCGGTCAGAAGCACGTCGTCATTGTCGGTGCAGGTCTCGACGCCAAGGATCTCGTCGCCCTCCTCCTCCAGCTTCATGGCGATCTTGCCATTGCGGTTGACCTGGACGAAGTCGGACAGCTTGTTACGGCGCACGGTGCCGCGCGTGGTGGCGAACATCACGTCGAGCTCGCCCCAGCTCGTCTCGTCCTCGGGCAGAGGCATGATCGTGGTGATGCGCTCGCCCTGCTCCAACGGCAGCATGTTGATCAGCGCCTTGCCGCGCGACTGGGGATTGCCGATCGGCAGCCGCCAGACCTTTTCCTTGTAGACGATGCCGCGCGAGGAGAAGAACAGCACCGGCGTATGCGTGTTGGCCACGAACAGCCGGGTGACGAAATCCTCTTCCTTGGTCGACATGCCGGAGCGGCCCTTGCCGCCGCGGCGCTGCGCCCGGTAGAGCGACAGCGGCACGCGCTTGATGTAGCCGGAATGGCTCACCGTCACGACCATGTCCTCGCGCTGGATCAGGTCCTCGTCTTCCATGTCCGACCCACCATCGGTGAGCTCGGTACGGCGCGGCGTGCCGAACTCGTCGCGTACGGCGGCAAGCTCGTCCTTGACGATCTGCTGGACGCGCGCGCGGGACGACAAAATGTCCAGATAATCAATGATTTCGGCGCCGATCGTGTTCAACTCGTCAGCGATTTCGTCGCGGCCGAGCGCGGTCAGGCGCTGCAGGCGCAGCTCGAGAATGGCGCGCGCCTGTTCCTCGGACAGATTGTAGGTGCCGTCCTCATTGATGCGATGGCGCGGATCGTCGATCAGAAGGATCAGCGATTCGACGTCGCCGGACGGCCAGCGCCGCTCCATCAATTGCTCGCGCGCCGTCTGCGGATCCGGCGCGGTGCGGATCAGTTTGATGACCTCGTCGATGTTGGCGACGGCGATGGCGAGACCAACCAGCACATGGGCGCGGTCGCGCGCCTTGCGCAGCAGGAATTTCGTGCGCCTTGTGATCACCTCTTCACGGAAGGCGACAAACGCCTTCAGCATGTCGGTCAGGTTCATCACTTCCGGCTTGCCGCCGTTCAGCGCCACCATATTGGCGCCGAAAGAGGTCTGCAGCGGCGTGAAGCGATAGAGCTGGTTGAGGATGACGTCGGCAACGGCGTCGCGCTTCAGCTCGATGACGACCCGATAGCCCTGGCGGTCGCTCTCGTCGCGAATGTCGGAAATGCCCTCGATGCGCTTGTCGCGCACCAGTTCGGCCATCTTCTCGATCATCGACGATTTGTTCACCTGGTAGGGAACTTCGGTGATGATGATCGACTCGCGGTCATTGCCGCGCTGTTCGATGTTGACCTTGCCGCGCATGACGATGGAGCCGCGGCCGGTCGAATAGGCGCTGTAGATGCCGGAGCGGCCAAGCACGATGGCGCCGGTCGGGAAATCCGGGCCCGGAATGATCTCCATCAGCGCCGGCAGGTCGATCGCCGGATTGTCGATGATGGCGATCGCGCCGTTGCAGATTTCGCCGAGATTGTGCGGCGGGATGTTGGTCGCCATGCCGACGGCGATGCCGCCCGAGCCGTTGACCAGAAGATTGGGAAAACGTGCCGGCAGAACCTTCGGTTCGCTGCCCGAGGCATCGTAAGTGTCCTGGAAATCGACGGTATCCTTGTCGATATCCTCCAGAAGCTCGTGCGCGACCTTGGTCAGCCGCGCTTCCGTGTAGCGCATCGCTGCCGGCGGATCGCCGTCGATGGAGCCGAAATTGCCCTGTCCGTCGATCAACGGCACGCGCAGCGACCAGTCCTGCGCCATGCGCACCAAGGCGTCATAGATGGAAGCGTCGCCATGCGGATGGTATTTACCCATCACGTCGGCGACCGGACGCGCCGACTTCACATATTTGCGGTTCCAGTGGTAACCGCTCTCATGGGCGGCGAAGAGAATGCGGCGATGCACCGGCTTCAGGCCGTCGCGCACGTCGGGCAGAGCGCGGCTGACGATCACGCTCATGGCGTAATCGAGATAGGAACGCTGCATCTCCTCGACGATGGATATCGGCTCGATGCCGGTGGGGCCGCCGTCGGCGCCGCGCGGTGTCTTCTGGTCGGTCAAATCGGATCACAATCTAATCAGGAATCACTTGGTGCTTATATAGGAAGCAAGGCTGAAACTCCAACATGTCAGGCACTTTTCCAGTGTCATTTTTGGTGGTAATTTCAAATGGATACCACTGATTGCGACGATATGGCCAAGGCGGTTTTCGCCGCACCAAGGCAAAAGCCTGCAATGGACCGTTTTCCCCTGCGAAAGCCGCGAGCGCGATGAATTGGACCCCGTGGCTGCCTTTGCGAGCACTGAGCGGTTGGCGACCGCAGGATCTCAACAGAGATATCGTCGCGGGCGTGACACTGGCGGCGATTGCCATTCCCGAACAGATGGCAACGGCCCGGCTGGGCGGCTTTGCTCCTGAAATCGGTTTCTTTGCCTTTGTTGCCGGTTCGGTGGCATTTGCCCTGTTCGGGGCCAACCGGCATCTCTCATCCGGCGCGGATTCGACCATCACGCCCTTGTTTGCCGGTGGCCTCGCGATGCTCGCGGCATCCGGGTCGCCGCATTATCTGGCGCTGGCAGCCATGCTGGCGCTGATGGTCGGGCTGATTGTGACGCTAAGCGGTGTCTTTCGCCTTGGCTGGATCGCCGACCTTTTGTCGGTGCCGGTCACGACAGGATTCCTGGCCGGTATCGCCGTCCATATCATCGTTTCGCAATTGCCCGGACTGCTCGACCTGCCCTCCGAGAGCGGTGAAACCTTGCGGCGCGTCGGTGAGATTGCCGGCAATCTCCATCTGACCAATCCCTGGAGCCTCGCGCTCGGTCTTGGCGTGTTCGCGATCGTGTTCTGCGCCGACCGGATCAGCGCCCGTATCCCCGGCGCGTTGATCGCCATGGTGCTCGCCACCATCGCGGTTGCCGTCTTCGGCCTTAAGGACCGCGGCGTCGAGGTGCTCGGCGCCTTGCCCAACGGCCTGCCACAGACCGGCCTGCCGCATGCCAGCCTCGACGATGTGCAGGCGCTGTTTCCACTGGCGCTGCTGATCGCCATCGTCGTCATGGTGCAGACGGCGGCCACCTCCCGTTCCTTCGCGCCGCAGCAGGGCGAGGCTCCCGACGTCAATCGCGATTTCGTCGGCGTTGGCGCCGGCAGCATCCTATCGGGCCTGTTCGGCGCCTTTGCCGTCAATGCCAGCCCACCGCGCACCGCAATCGTCGCCCAGTCGGGCGGCCGCTCGCAATTGTCCGGCCTTGTTGCCGCGGCCATCGTGCTGGCGCTTGGTGCTTTCGGTGGCGGCCTGCTTGCCGATGTTCCGCAGGCCGCCCTTGCCGGTGTCCTTTTGTTCGTTGCGCAGCACATTTTGCGCTGGAAGGTGTTCGCCAATGTCTACCGGCAGGCGCCGGTCGAATTCGTCTTGATCCTCATCACCATGGCGGCGATCGTCGTGCTGCCGATCGAGACTGGCGTGGCGATCGGCATCGGCCTGTCGCTGCTGCACGGAATCTGGAGCGCGACCCGTACGCAGCCGATCGAACTGGAACAGGTGCCGGGCACTTCGGTGTGGTGGCCGCCCGGTAATCCGGCTGTCGGCGAACAGCTCCCCGGTGTGCTGGTCGCGGCGTTCCAGGCGCCGCTGTCTTTCGTCAATGCCGACCGTTTCAAGCGTGGCCTTTGCGATCTCATCGACGCCCGGAACGAAACCGTGAAACTGGTCGTGCTCGAGGCCAGCAACATCGTCGAAATCGATTACACCGCCGCGCAAGCCCTGATCGACACCATCCTCCATTGCCGGCAGTCGGGCGCGATGTTTGCCATCGCGCGGCTAGAATCCGTGCGTGCGCAGGCGGCACTGGCGCGGTTCGGCATTGCTGAAATGGTCGGCACGCAGCGCATATTCCACAGCGTCGACGCGGCAATTAAGTCACTTGGTCTGGGGAAACAGCAGCAGCAAGAACAGGATGGAATGCCATGATTGACCCCCGAGAACCCATTGTCACGCCGGTTCCCGTCGAGGAACTGAGGCCGACGCAGATAACGGTCGGCATGAGAGAAGTTGCGTTGAAGCGCCAGATGATCCGGGCGCAAGACGCCAAGAAGAAGACCGGCACTTTTCTCGGCAAACACATGGTGCCGGTCGTATTGGGTCCCAAAAATCGCAACTACGTCACCGATCACCATCACCTCGCTCGCGCCCTGCTCGAGGAAGGCGTCAAGGACGTGCTTGTAACCGTGATCAGCGACCTGTCCGCGCTCGACAAGGACGCGTTTCTTTTCGTGCTCGATAACAGGGGCTGGATGCACCCGTTCGATGAGAACGGCCGGCGCCGCGATTACGCGGCAATTCCGAAGACAATCGGCGAGCTGATCGATGATCCCTACCGGAGCATGGCGGGCGAACTGCGTCGGATGGGCGGCTTTGCCAAGGACACGACGCCGTTCAGCGAATTCATCTGGGCAGATTTCCTTCGCCGGCGCATCGACAGGAATGCGGTGGCGAAGAATTTCGACAAGGCGATGAAGGAGGCAATGAGCCTGTCGAAGGGCAAGGACGCGGACTATCTTCCCGGCTGGTGTGGGCCGACATCGGATTGAGCTGCAAGCTTTAGCAGGCCGCCGCGCGGCGGGTGCGATACTGGCCCGGCGTCTCCCCCATGATTCGTCGAAAACGACGATTGAAGGTCGACAAATCGTTGAAGCCGGCCTCGAAGGCGATCGCCGAGATCGCATCGTCAGACATGCGCAGCCGCACCGCGGCCCTGTGCAGCCGGGTCTTGAGCAGGAACTGATAGGGCGTCATGCCCGCGACCTGCCGGAAGATGCGCAGGAAATGGTAGGGGCTGGTCGCCGTTTCATCGGCAAGCGCCGAAAGCGAGACCGATCCGTCGGCGTCCAGTTCGATCCGCCGCACTGCCTCGGCAACCCGTTTCTGATCGCGGCGGCTTGGTGCGCGCCCGACATGCGTAGCGCCAGAGGCTGTAGCCACGGCAGCACCGGCTATGCGCAGGGAAAGTTCCTCGAAGGCGCCGTTGTCGGCCATCTCGCGCGCGGTTTCAGCCTCGGCCAGCAGTGGCGCCAGGACCGGCAAAGGCGGCAGGCGTGGCGCCTCGAAGGCCAGCTTCCTGGCGCCCGGCACGCCAGCCGCGATCCGTTCCATGTAGGCCGGCCCGAAATGGAACGAGAGGCAACGGTCTCCGCTGCCGTGCTCGTGCCCGCATTCATAGCATGTGCCGGGATTGCCGAGCAGAAGCGCGCCGGGCGCCAGCATCGCCGTACCTTGTTGCGCACGGTAGCGGAACGTCCCGCTGGTGACCGCGGCGACACAGAAATCCTGATGTGCTTCCTCAAACGACCGGTCGCCGGCGCTAGCCGTGCAGATCACATCCGTCACGTGCCAGCCGGGTCCGGATGCGAGCGTATGCGTGGTCGCTGTCATGACCGGAATATAGCAATTTTTCCCAAGCCCAGAACCCCATCACCGCCTACTCCTCTCTGTCTCCTGACAAAAAGAGACCGGAACCATGTTCGATCAATCCTCCTTTGCCGAAGCCCTGCACAGCCCCGGACCAGTGGAAGGGCTCGCCGAAAAGCTGAGCCTTTACGGCCGCTTCGTCGGCGCCTGGACATTCGACGCCTCGCGCCATCTCGAGGACGGCACGGTGCTGACCGGGCGTGGCGAGGTGCATTTCGGCTGGGTGCTCGAAGGCCGGGCGATCCAGGATGTCTGGATCCTGCCCGCGCGGGGCACTGGCTCCCAGCCTTCGCTCGGCAAATGGACTTTCTACGGCACGACGCTGCGCGTCTATGATCCCAGCGCGGATGCCTGGCACATCTTCTGGAGCGATCCGCGCAACCAGTATTTTAGCCGCCAGCTCGGCCGCGCCGAGGGCGACACGATCGTGCAAGTGGGCGCCGACGGCACCGGTTCATCGGTGCGCTGGAGTTTTTCCCGTATCACCGAAGGCAGCTTCCGCTGGCTTGGCGAGCGCTCGCACGACGACGGCGCGACATGGCGGCTGGAGGTCGAGTTCCTGGCGCGCCGAGCGACAACAAGCTGGCACCGCAAGATATTGTAACAATGGAGAAAATCATGTTCGATCATATCTCGATCGGCGTCCGCGACGCCGCCGCCTCCAAGCGCTTCTATGATGCCGCACTGAAGCCGCTCGGCTACAGCTGTCTGAGCCAGTCACCGGGCTCGCTTGGTTATGGCGCTCAAAACGTCGTGTTATGGGTGAACGAGGCGGCTCGGCCTGTGCCGCCAGACGACAAATCCGGTCTGCATTTCTGCTTCGCCGCACCAACGCGGGCCAGCGTCGACACTTTCCATGCCGGCGCTCTGCGCGAAAGCGGCAGTGACAATGGTGCGCCGGGCCTGCGCGCCGACTATGGCGACAACTACTATGCCGCCTTTGTCGTCGACCCAGACGGCTATCGCATCGAGGCCTATTGCGGCGCTGCCGGCTAAACCCAGTTTCGCTGTCCTGACAGTTCCCACCGAACGGGCTTTGCTCTACCAATATGCTGGTGCGGGCACGGCCCGGCGGGAGGGGTCAGAGATGCCGAGCTTCGACAGCTTGTTCAACGCCTTCGTCACCATTCTCGTGACCATCGATCCGCCTGGCCTGGCGCCGCTGTTCCTCGCAGTGACACGCGGCATGAACCGCGAGGAGCGCCAGCAGGTTTCCGTCCGCGCCTCGATCATCGGTTTCCTGGTGATGGCGCTGTTTGCGGTTGCCGGCGCCTCGATCCTGTCGGTGTTCGGCATCACGCTGCCGGCCTTCCGCGTCGCCGGCGGTTTCCTCTTGTTCTTCATCGCCTTCGAAATGGTGTTCGAGCGCCGGCAGGACCGCAAGGAAAAGATTGGCGACGTCGCCATCACCAAGGACATGATCCACAACATCGCCGCCTTCCCGCTGGCGATCCCGCTGATTGCCGGACCCGGCGCCATTTCGGCGACTGTGCTGCTCTCCGGTTCGTTCCAGGGCTTTGCCGCGCAGGCGGCGCTGGTCGGCATTATCTTCGTCTGCCTCGCCATCACCTATCTGGTGTTCGTGCTGTCGGAACGCATCGACCGCATTCTCGGCCAGACCGGACGCTCGATCCTGACCCGGCTGCTCGGCGTCATCCTGGCGGCGCTGGCCGTGCAGTTCGTGGCGGATGGCATCAAGGCGCTGATGGCGGGCTGAACGGCGGTCCCTACTGCCTACTGCCTACTGCCTACTTCGCCGTCGTGTCGATCACTTCGAAATCGTGGGTAATCGTGGCGGTCTTGGCCAACATTGCGGAGGCCGAGCAATATTTTTCGATCGAGAGGTCAATTGCCCGTTTGACCTTGTCGGGCGAGAGCGCCCTGCCCTTGACGACGAAATGCATATGGATGCGGGTGAACACCCTGGGCTCGGTTTCGGCCCGGTCGGCGTCGAGTTCGACCACGCAGTCCTCGACCGCCTCGCGGCCCTTTTCGAGGATATGCACGACATCATAGGCCGAACAGCCGCCGGTGCCGATCAGCACCAGCTCCATCGGGCTCGGTCCCGGTGTCCTGCCTTCCGGTCCGGGGGCGGTTCCCAGCACGACCTTGTGGCCGCTGCCGGATTCGCCGACGAAGGTGCGCTCCTCAACCCATTTTACGCGTGCTTTCATCGAACTCGTCCTTCGCCATATTTCGTTGATCGCCAAATCAGCGTTCAATTCGACAATGCAAAACCCCGAAAGTCCATGAGGGACTCTCGGGGCGCAATGTTTGACTTAAGCCAAAAATAACATCTGCTGTTGCGATCAGAACGGAATCTCGTCGTCCAGTTCGCGCGACGAACCGCCACCGCCGCCGCTCTTGGCACCGCCACCACCGCGATTGAAGCCTTCGCTCGGGCTGGACTGGCCGAAATCGGAACCACGGGTGCTGCCGCCACCGGCATAGCCGCCGACCTGGCCGCCTTCGCCCTGTCCGCGTGCGTCGAGCATCTGCAGCTCGCCGCGGAATTTCTGCAGCACGACTTCGGTCGTGTACTTGTCGGCGCCGGTCTGGTCCTGCCATTTGCGCGTCTGCAGCTGGCCCTCGACATAGACCTTCATGCCCTTCTTCAGATACTGCTCGGCCACCTTGGCGATGCCCTCATTGAAGATGACGACGTTGTGCCACTCGGTCTTTTCCTTGCGCTCACCGGAATTCTTGTCGCGCCAGCTTTCCGAGGTGGCAATGCGAATGTTGACGACCGGCTCGCCCGAGTTCAGCCGGCGGATTTCAGGGTCCGCACCGAGGTTACCGACCAGAATGACCTTGTTGACGCTACCCGCCATGATATTTCTCCGCGCTCATCTGAAACAAATTTTTGTCGCAGCACCTTACAGGCTGCCGACGTCAGCCGCCTGCCATGGCTGCCTTTACCCACAAGGTTTTTGTTCCCTTTTCGTTCTTATCTGCATCCCTGCCGATTGTCAAGGAATGGCAGCAATGTCCGAAGGCCTCATATGGGTTTGAAAAGAGCGCTTGCCAAATCAATAAGTGAATGCTTATGCTTTGGCCATGATCGAAGCAGAGATTTTCCGGGCCCTGGCCGACCCCACGCGCCGCGCCGTTTTTGAGCGGCTCGCCGCCGGCGAGATGAGCGTATCGGAATTGCGCACCGGCATGACGGTGTCACAGCCCGCGGTGTCGCAGCATCTGGCGGTGCTGCGTGGCGCCGGCCTGGTGGTCGAGCGGCGTGTGGGCCGCAACGCATTTTACCGCGCCGACCCGCAGGGGCTCGCCCCCTTGCTCTCCTGGATCGAACGCTACCGGACCTTCTGGCCGGAGCGCATCGAAAGGCTGAAGGCCGTTTTGAAGGACATGGATCAATGAAGAAGGCGAGATTGACGACCAACGAGAGCCAAAGCGACGCCGCGGACGCGATCGAGTTCGAGTACGACCTTGCCGAGCCGCCAGAAAAGGTCTGGCGGGCCCTGACCGTTCCGGAGCTGCTCGCCGCCTGGATGATGCCGAACGACATCAGACCCGAGATCGGCAATCGTTTTGCCTTCGCCGGTCCGAATGCGCCGATCGAATGCGAAATCCTCGACGCCGAGCCCGAACGGCTGTTGCGCTATTCCTGGCGGGAGCGCTCGCAGCCAGGCGGCGCGGCGCGGCAGGCCCCGCTCGACAGCCCATTGGACAGCATTGTCACCTTCACACTCGCCCGCACGGTTTCCGGCGGCACGCATCTGCGCATCGTCCATGATGGCTTCGCCCGGACGGCAATGCCCGCAATTGCCATGGCCGGCGCCGGCTGCCGGCTTTCACTTGACAGTTCACGCAAGCCAATCGCCGCAAACATGCCTCGCCTCTTGCTGCGTGCAGCCTGAGCGACAACAACGGAGACATACAATGAGCGGCCTTGCCAGTCTGGTGCCGATGGTGATCGAGCAATCGAGCCGCGGCGAACGTGCCTTCGACATCTTTTCACGGCTGCTGCGCGAGCGCATCGTCTTCATCAATGGCGAGATCAACGACGACATCTCGGCACTGGTCTGCGCACAGCTGCTGTCGCTGGAATCCGACAATCCCGACAAGGAGATCTCGCTCTACATCAACTCGCCGGGCGGCGTGGTGACCAGCGGCTTCGCCATCTACGACACGATGCAATATATCAGTTGCCCGGTATCCACCGTGTGCATGGGCTTTGCCGCCTCGATGGCTTCTTTCCTGCTGATGGCAGGCACACCGGGGCGTCGTATCTCGCTGCCGAACGCCACCATCCTGCTGCATCAGCCGCTGGGCGGCTTCCAGGGCCAGGCCTCCGACATCCAGCGTCATGCCGAGCGCATCGGCCGGACGAAACGGCACATGGCCGAACTCTACGCGCAACATTGCGGCCGCACCTATGAAGAGGTCGAGCGCACGCTGGATCGCGACCACTTCATGACCGCCCGGGAGGCACAGGCATGGGGCATCGTCGACCATGTTTTCGACACGCGAAAAAAGGCGGCATGAAGCCAAGCCCCTGATCCTGGCTCCTGCCGGTTGTCGAAGATTTGACGACGCTGGTCTGGTCCCATCGCCGGCACGTCACTATAGTCTTGCGATGACCGACACTTATCCGTCCAGACCATCGCGCCGCGTCATCGCCGTCGTGGTGCTCGCTTTTGCCGGCCTTGTGAGCGGCGCGGCTTTTGCAGAGGACAGTTCGCCAGCGCAGAAAGGCGCCCTGCCCGGCGTGACCGGCGACTATCGTATCGCCAAGCCGGCTCCCAAACCCGACGACGCGTTTCCCAGCAACGGCAATGGTCAGTTCAAGATCGGCGATACGGATGTCAGGATTTCCGGCAGCATCACCGTCGATGTCGGCGCCGGCTCAACAGGGCTGCCGCGCCACTGATAGTGAGTGCCGGCGCGCCGCGCCTATCGCCCAATAAAACAATCCGCACATGAAAACAGCCCCGCCGTGCTTTGCGCAAACGGACGGGGCCTTTTTTTGGATCTCAAATCCAATTTTGCCGGGAGTGTACTGCCGGCGTTTGATTTCGGATGCACCGCGGCATTCAACCGACGATCCGACTAGCAGTCTCTGATTTTTACGAGAGATGGCAGGTCACGGTTTGCTGGGTGGCGAAAACGCTAAACCCTGGCACTTATGCCTGCCGCGGCTCCAGTGACAACTGGAACCCTGGGGGACGATCCGGTGGCGTCATAGCTCCGCTCCTGTGTCCGTTGCGACGTTGTCGTCCCGAAGCACAAATCGCAAGTGCCTGCGGCGTCTCGCAGGCCGCCTCTGGGCGGCGAGGCCATCGAAAGACGGCCGGCTTCGTTGACTGCTGGAGTCTGCGCCCCTGAGTCGGGGACGTCAACCTTCAATAGCCGGTTACCGAAAAATGTGATCGCAGGGAGGTTACGTGCAAGTCAGTTTCTGCACAGCTTTGTCAGGAGCGTGTTCGGCCTTTGTTCTTTCCGCTTGCCCGTGCACGCGAAAGACGGTTAAACGCATTTGTCGGGAATTGTGGCGTCTCTCGACGTGGCGGCAAAACTACCTACATAGGGGATGGCCGGGAAAACCCGCCATTCCAGGAAATTCCAGATTCTGAGGCGGCGACCGGCTATGGCCGACCATAAATATCTTTCCATTCGCGGGGCGCGCGAACACAATCTGAAGAATGTCGATCTCGACCTGCCGCGTGACAGCCTGATTGTCATGACCGGCCTGTCGGGTTCCGGCAAATCGTCGCTTGCCTTCGACACCATCTACGCCGAGGGCCAGCGCCGCTACGTCGAAAGCCTGTCGGCCTACGCACGGCAATTCCTCGAAATGATGCAGAAGCCTGACGTCGACCAGATCGACGGCCTGTCGCCCGCCATCTCCATCGAGCAGAAGACCACCTCGAAGAACCCGCGTTCGACCGTCGGCACCGTCACCGAGATCTACGACTATATGCGCCTGCTGTTTGCGCGCGTTGGCATCCCCTATTCGCCGGCCACCGGCCTGCCGATCGAGAGCCAGACGGTTTCGCAGATGGTCGACCGTGTGCTGGCGGTCGAGGAAGGCACGCGCCTGTTCATCCTGGCGCCGATGGTGCGCGGCCGCAAAGGCGAATACCGCAAGGAATTGCTGGAGCTGCAGAAGAAGGGTTTTCAGCGCGTCAAGGTCGACGGCGTTTTCTATGAGATCGCCGACGTGCCGGCGCTGGACAAGAAGTACAAGCATGACCT
>NZ_RZRQ01000470.1:0-3443 GCF_003997785.1 Mesorhizobium sp. M7D.F.Ca.US.004.01.2.1
GAATTCGGCGGGCTTGGCTATCCCTTGCCTATGCCGGACGACGCGAAGCAGATTCTTTTGAAATATCGCGACAAGCATTTTGGCAGGCAGATGGAGACCGGCGGCAACACCACCATAGCCGTCATTGCCACCGATGCGATTCTCACCAAGGCTGCCGCAAAACGGCTGGCGATATCAGCGCATGACGGGTTCGTGCGCGCCATCTGGCCGACGCACACGCCGGCCGACGGCGACCTTGTGTTCGCGCTGGCGACGGGCACGAGCGGTATCGAGCTCGGAGCCGACGCGGCAATCGACCTTTACGCCGCTGCCGGTGCCACGATGGCGCGTGCCATCAGCCGCGGCGTGTTTGCCGCGACGCCTGCGGATGGCGATCTGTTTCCGGTCTGGTCGTCACGCTTGGGATGAAGCGAAGGGGTTGATCAGACCGGATCGGACTTTTCTTCCTCGAACGTCACCGCGACATCGGAATTCGCCGACAGCCAGACCTTTTTGCCATCGACCTCGGCAATGAGGCTCAGGGGAATGTAATGGTGATGGCCCTTGTGAGCGCCCTCGCCGCTATCGGCCTTGGTCAGCTTGATGCGCTGGCCGTCGACCTTGTCGACGGTGCCGACATGCACGCCGTCGGCGCCGACGACTTCCATATGCTCACGAATTTTGCTGGTGTCGGTCATGGTGGTTCTCCATTGGGACTGCCGACATTAACAAATGACGGGCCGATTGGATGCATTGGCTTTCGCACTGCACGACGTTTTGATTTCGTCGTGCTAGGGGATTGAAACGATCACGGGGGTGAAGACCGATGCGAATGCTCTTTCTGTTTGCCGTTGGCCTGCTTGCACAGTTTGCGACCTCGATCGCCGCACGTGCCGGCGATGTCGCCGAGCTTGAAATCCTCGGCTTCACCAAGGACGGCGGCGTCTTCGCTTTCGAGGAATATGGCGTGCAGGATGGATCGGGCTTTCCCTACGCCAACCGCTACTACATCGACACCAGCACCGACAGCTTCCTCAAGGGCACGCCGATCCGGGTCCGGCTCGAGGACGAGAATGCCAAACTGGACGCGGCGCGCCTTCAGGCCCGGCAAAAAGGCGAAGCCATTGTCAGCCAGGCCGAGCTGAGCGCCAACCGCGGCATCACTGCGGGTTTCAACCCAGTGACCGAGCTTTCGGCCGATCCGCACCGGATGGCGGTCAACCCGCGCCCGATCTTTTCGCCGGTAGACCCACCGCTCGAGTTCCGCCTCGATGAGGTCGGCATGAACAACACCGATGGTTGCGAGAGCCAGGGCGAGATCAATGGTTTCAGGCTGCTGCGCATAGAGGCGCAGGATGGCGGCACCACCAAGCTGCTGCACGAGGACAAGGCGATACCGAAAAGCCGGGGTTGCCCGAACGGCTATCGCATCGGTGCCGTGCAGACCTTTTCAATCGACAGTCTGAGCGCCTATGCGGTGCTGATCGCGGTGCGCCAATACGGCTTCGAGGGGCCGGACTTTCGCTGGATCGCGGTGACCGGCCGGCTGTGACACCGCTTGTTCAACCCGCCAGGCTCGATCGTGCGCTGAACCGCCTTCGCCACGCGATACCGACGCCGCGCACGGCGTTTTTCGGCGCCTTGTGGTGGGCGGCAACGATGGGCGCCAGTGCGCTCGTCACCCTGTTTTTGGACGACTGGGAGACACCGGCGAAAATCCGCATTGTCACCTTGCTGTTCGCAGTGGGAGCTGCGCTGGCCTTTCCGATTGGCCTGTTTGCGGCGCGGCTGGTGTCGCAGGGAAGGCGCTGGGAAGTCGCCTTCGCGGCGGCGTTCGTGTGCCTCGCCGCGGCGACGATCGGCCTGACCGGCGGGCTGTTTGCCTTGCAGTACCGCTCCTATTACGCCGAGTGGCATGCACCTGCTTTCACCCACACCTGGGCCCTCCAGTTCGTCTTCACGACGTTGATTGCGCTCTATCAGTTCGTGGTGCTGGGCATCCGGCTTTATTTTCCGCTGGGTTTCGTCGCCCTGTTTGCAGCGGGCGTCTGGTTTGCGCGCCAGCAGCGTTGAGCATTTTGTCCGCCTCTGTTAGGACGCGGGCAAACTTCTCGATACGTCAGGACTGACCGATGATCCCTCGCTATTCCCGGCCGGAAATGGTCGCCATCTGGTCGCCCGAAACCCGGTTCCGCATCTGGTTCGAGATCGAAGCCTATGCGTGCGATGCATTGGCCGAACTCGGCGTCATCCCCAGGGAAGCGGCAAAAACCATCTGGGAAAAGGGCAGTGCGGCAAAATTCGATGTCGAGGCGATCGACGAGATCGAGCGCGTCACCAAGCATGACGTCATTGCCTTCCTCACTCATCTTGCCGAATTCGTCGGGCCGGATGCGCGCTTCATCCACCAGGGCATGACGTCTTCCGACGTTCTCGACACCTGCTTTGCCGTGCAGCTTACCCGCGCCAGCGACATCCTGCTCGCCGACATCGACGGCCTGCTTGCAGCACTGAAGCGCCGTGCCTTCGAGCACAAGGACACCGTCACCATTGGCCGCAGCCACGGCATCCATGCCGAGCCGACCACCTTCGGCGTCAAGCTGGCGCAGGCCTATGCCGAGTTCTCGCGCTGCCGCGAACGCCTGGTGCATGCGCGCGAAGACATCGCCACCTGCGCGATTTCGGGCGCGGTCGGCACCTTTGCCAACATCGACCCCTATGTCGAGGAACATGTCGCGGCAAAGCTCGGCCTGAAGCCCGAGCCGGTGTCGACGCAAGTGATTCCGCGCGACCGCCATGCCATGTTCTTCGCCACGCTCGGTGTCATCGCCTCGTCGGTCGAGCGGCTGTCGATCGAAATCCGGCATTTGCAGCGCACCGAAGTGCTGGAAGCGGAAGAGTATTTTTCGCCGGGCCAAAAGGGTTCATCGGCAATGCCGCACAAGCGCAACCCGGTGCTGACCGAAAACCTCACCGGCCTTGCCCGCATGGTGCGCTCCATGGCGCTCCCGGCGATGGAGAATGTGGCACTCTGGCACGAGCGCGACATCTCGCATTCCTCGGTCGAGCGCATGATCGGGCCGGACGCCACGGTGACGCTCGATTTCGCGCTGTCACGGCTGACCGGCGTCATCGACAAGCTGCTCGTCTATCCCGAGAACATGCTGAAGAACATGAACAAGTTCCGCGGTCTCGTGCATTCGCAGCGCGTCATGCTGGCGCTGACGCAGGCCGGCCTGTCGCGTGAAGACTCCTACCGCCTGGTGCAGCGCAACGCCATGAGAGTGTGGGAGCAAGGCGCTGATTTTCTTGAGGAATTGTTGGCAGACAAGGAAGTGACCGCAGCGCTGCCGGAAGCCGAAATCCGCGAGAAATTCGACCTGGGCTATCACACCAAGCATGTCGACACGATCTTCAAGCGGGTGTTCGGGGAAGCTTGAGCTTCCTTCTCCCCGTCACTATAC
>NZ_RZRQ01000471.1:0-3419 GCF_003997785.1 Mesorhizobium sp. M7D.F.Ca.US.004.01.2.1
GGCTACATGTCGGCAACAATTGGAGACCGGCATGCTCGCCCTCATTCAGACAATCGTTATGGCGCTTGACCTCTACTGGTGGATCATCATCGCATCGGCGATCTTCTCCTGGCTCTACGCCTTCAACGTCGTCAATTCGAAAAACCAGTTCGTCGGCAGTATCGGCAACATGCTCTACCGGCTGACCGAGCCGGCGTTGCGGCCGATCCGCCGCTTCATGCCGGATCTTGGCGGCATCGACATCTCGCCGATCATCCTGCTTCTGATCCTGTTCTTCCTGCGGCAGTTCATACTCACCACGGTGGCGCCACTCGTCCTGTGAGCCCGGTGCTCGCATGAGCGCGCCGTTCCGCCTGCGCGATGGTGGCGTCGACCTGTTTGTCCGGCTGACGCCGAAGGCTGCGCTGGACAGGCTCGAAGGCGTCGAGACGACAGCGGACGGTCGAAGCCATCTGAAGGCGCGCGTCCGCGCCGTGCCGGAAAACGGCGCTGCCAATCAAGCGCTTGAACGATTGCTGGCCAAGATGCTGGGCGTGCCGGCGTCCACCGTCTCGGTTGTCGCCGGCGGCACCGCCCGGCTGAAGACCGTGCGCATTTCAGGCGATCCGGCGATGTTGGCGAAAGGCATCGAGGGGCTCGGCTCCTGATGCCCTTCGGTGAAGGGTTCAATCCCCCAGCGGCAAACGCGGATCGTCGACTTTCAACGTGTTCACGCTCTGCTTGATACGGCGCAGATTTTCGAGGACTCGTGGTCCGCGCGTCTCGGCGACGGAGGTGACGATCATGTCGACGATCGACAGCAGCGCATAGCGCGACGATGTCGGCTTGTAGATGTTGCCGTCTTCCAGCGACTGGAAATGGATGACCGTGTCGGCGACCTTGGCGAGTGCGGAGTCCGGCGGCGTGATGGCGATTGTCGTGGCACCATATTGCTGGGCGACCTGCACCGCATCGATAACCGATCGCGCATAGCCCGAGACAGAGAAGGCGATCAGCGTGGTGTCGGGCGTGGCGACGGCGGCGTACATGCGCTGCAGCTGTCCGTCGATCTGCGCCAGCACCGACACGCCCAGCCTGAACAGCCGGTTCTGCATTTCGGTCGCCATCATCGAGGAAATACCGCCGGAACCGATGCACAGCACATTGCCCGAGACGGCGATGCGCGCGGCGACGGCGACCAGCGTCGTCATGTCGAGGTTTTCGCTGGCGCGCTGGATGGCCGATATCGCCGCTTCGGTGATGGCGGAAGCGATGCGCTGTTCGCGGGCATCGCGGCTCAACGGCTCCGGCGATAGATACTGGCCGCCGATGGCGATGGCCTGTGCCAGATAGAATTTGAAATCGCGCAGGCCCTCGCAACCGAGGTTGCGGCAGAACCGCGTCACCGTCGGTTCGCTGACACCGACACGCGCGGCAATTTCCGAGATCGCCGCCTTGGAGACGAAATCAAGGTCGGCCAGCACGAAGCCGGCCAGTTTGCGATCCGACTTCGTTCCGTCCTGTAACATCAGCTGCAGGCGCGTGATGATGTCGGCCGGCGTCTTCATGTATGTGTTTTCATAGAGGCAGGCCCGTCGCCTTGTCGAACAGATGGATGTTGCCGGGATCGACGGTCACCGGCAGCAGGTCGCCCGGCCTGACCGGCACCCTGTCGCGGAACACGGCGCGTACGGTATCAGCACCAATGGCGCCATAGACATGGGTCTCGGAACCGGTCGGCTCGACGACATCCACCTTGATCGCCATCGCGTCGACAGCCTCGCCGATGACGAAATGCTCGGGCCGGATGCCGGCTTCCACCGCGCTGCCCGCCGGCACCTGTTTGCCGGCAAGCGCAAGTCGGCCGCCACCGGTCGACTCGAACCAGGATTTCTGAGCTGTCGTCTTGAGAGAACCCGACACAAAGCTCATCGACGGCGAGCCAAGGAAGCTGGCGACGAACTTGTTGGCCGGCCTGTCATAGAGTTCCAGCGGCGCGCCGACCTGCTGGATCCTGCCACGGTCCATGACGACGATGCGGTCGGCCATGGTCATGGCTTCGATCTGGTCGTGGGTGACATAGACGATCGTCGATTTCAGCCGCTGGTGCAGCGCCTTGATCTCGACGCGCATCTGCACGCGCAATTGCGCGTCGAGGTTGGACAGGGGCTCGTCGAACAGGAACACCGACGGCTCGCGCACGATGGCGCGGCCCATGGCGACGCGCTGGCGCTGGCCGCCCGACAGCTGGCGGGGATAGCGGTCGAGATAGGAGAAGAGATTGAGGACGCCGGACGCCTTTTTGACCTTTGCGTCGACCGCCTCGCGCGCCTCGCCGCGTATCTTCGGGCCAAAGCCGATATTGTCGGCTGCCTTCAGATGTGGAAACAGCGCATAGGACTGGAACACCATGGCAATGTTGCGCTGCTGCGGCGGCAGCGCGTTGGCGCGCACGCCGCCGATCAACAGGTCGCCGGAGGTGATCGTCTCCAGTCCGGCCAGCATGCGCAGCAAGGTCGACTTGCCGCAGCCGGACGGGCCGACCAGCACGACGAACTCGCCGCTCTTGATATCGAGGCTGATGTTCTCGAGGATCTTGTGCTGTCCGAAGGATTTCGACAGGTCGCGAAACTCGACGTCGGTCATGCTCACGCTCCCAGAATGTCGTCGATGAAGGGCAGGCAACCGGCGGTCAGCCCCGCGTCCACCGGCATCACCACGCCCGTTATTCCAGATGCGCGATCGGACGCAAGGAAGGCGACGGCTTCCGCCACTTCCGAAGCGTTGACGATGCGGCCAAGCGGATAGAGCCGTTGCAGCTTGCCTAGGATTTCAGGATCCTTGGCAAGGCGATGGTCCCAGGCGGCGGTGCGGATCGATCCGGGGCAGACGACATTGGAGCGCAGGCCGCTGCGGCCGAGCTCGACGGCGATCGCCTTGGCGTAGGCGTTGATGCCGGCCTTGGCCGCGGCATAGGCGGGATTGCCGAAATGCGCGATGGCGTTGACCGACGAGATGAAGACGACGCTGCCGGAACCTCGGCCGGCCATCGCCTTGACCAGCGGATCGGCGAAGTTCATCACGCCGGTCAGGTTGAGGTCGAGTTCCTGCTCTATCTTGTCGGGATTGAGCGCCGAAATCGTTTCGGCGCGCGTCCAGCCGGCATTGTTGACGAGAATGTCGGGCATGCCATCCCGGTCGAGGATCGCGGCGATCGCTGCCGCTATCGATGCCTTGTCGAGAAGGTCGAAGACGTGGCGGGAGGCAAGGTGCGGGCTTTTCAATGCCTCGCTTGATTGGTCGCAGCCGACGACCCTGGCGCCCCTTTGCGCCATCAGCGCCACGATGGCGGTGCCGAGGCCGCCGCCAGCACCTGTGACCACGACAGTCTTGCCCTCGAACTCGGCCCTGCCTTCGAACTCGGCTTGCGAAACCACCGT
>NZ_RZRQ01000472.1:0-3403 GCF_003997785.1 Mesorhizobium sp. M7D.F.Ca.US.004.01.2.1
GCAGGCGGCGGACGCCTTTGCCGGCGACATCGGCATCTCGACGCCGGAAGAGCCGAAACACTGGGGCGACTGCACCGCGGCGCAAGCCAAATGCCTCGCCATGCCGAACGGCGTGCAGCTGCGTCTCGGCCCGGTCGAGGCGCCGCCGCCGGTGATGGATCTCGTCACCTTCTATTCGCAGAACCTGGCCGTGCCGGCGCGCCGCGACCTCGACGCGCGGCAAGTGCTCACGGGCAAGAAGGTCTTCTATGAGATCGGCTGCATTGCCTGCCACACACCGAAATTCGTCACCCGTCGCGGCACGCCCAACAAGGCGCAGGCCTTCCAGTTGATCTGGCCCTATTCCGACCTCCTGCTGCACGACATGGGGCCTGATCTGGCTGATGGCCAGGCGGTGGGCGATGCGACGGGCAATGAATGGCGCACGCCGCCGCTGTGGGGCATCGGCCTGACCGAGACGGTCAACGGCAATTCTTTCTTCCTGCATGACGGGCGCGCGCGCAGCCTGACCGAGGCCATCCTGTGGCATGGCGGCGAAGCGCAGAAAGCGCGCGACCGCTTTGCCGTGGCCAGCGCGGCCGACCGTTATGCGCTGCTCAAATTCCTGGAGTCACTGTGATGTTCAAGCGCTCTGCATTGTTTCTCGTTGTTCCGCTGGCTTTGCTGGGCGGTGCCCCGGCGTCTGCGGCGGTCAAGGCCTCCGACATCATCCAGCGGGCGATCAATGGCTTTGTCCGCCCGGCCTATGCCGAGTTGCATCAGCACGCGGAAGTCCTGACGCAAGCAATGCACAAGCTCTGCGAAGCGCCTTCGCAAGGGGAACTCGACGCGGCGCGGGCCGAATTCTCGGTCACGGTCTATGCCTGGTCATCGGCCGAGATCATCGGCTTCGGGCCGATCAAGGAGAACAATCGTCTGGAGCGCACGCTGTTCTGGCCGGATCGCAAGAGCATCGGCCTGAAGCAGGTGCAGGCGGCTCTGGCGGACAAGGACCCGAACGCCACCGATCCGGCACAGCTGGCCGGCAAGAGCGTTGCCATGCAGGGGTTGGGTGCGCTGGAATTCGTGCTTTACGGCGACGGCGCCGACGCACTGGCGGGCAAGGATGATCCCTATCGCTGCGCCTATGGCGCCGCGGTTGCCGGAAACATCGAAACCATGGCTGGCGAGGTCAGCGCCGCCTGGAACAAGCCGGACGGATTTGCTGCCCTTTGGGCCAATCCGGGGCCTCGGAACCCGCTCTACCGCGACGGCAACGAAGCCGTGACGGAACTGGTCGGCGTCTTCATCAATGAGCTGGAAATGGTCCGCGATGTGCGCTTGAAAGGTTTTTTCGGCGGCAAGCCGGATGCGGACAAGCCGAAACAGGCGATCTACTGGCGCTCGCAAAACACCGCGACGTCACTGGCTGGAAATCTCTCCGGCATCGATACGCTGTTCCAGATGTCGAAGCTTGGCGACGCCCTGCCGCCCGATGCGCGCTGGATGGCCGAATCGATCCACATCCAGCTGGTCAACGGCGTCGCCACCGCCAAGGCCATCAGCGGCCCGATCGACAAGGCGCTCACCGATCCGGCGCTGCGTGAAAAACTCGACCATTTCGCGCTGATCACCTCCAGCCTGTCGACCCTGATCGGCACCAGGCTGACCGCTGAATTTGGCCTGACCGCCGGCTTCTCCTCGCTGGATGGGGACTGAATTGAAAACCCCTCTGATAGATCGTCGCGATTTCCTGAGAGCCGCTGGCGTTGGCTTCATGGCCGCGGTGACGCCGTCGGCCTGGGCAAAGACGCTTGCGGCCGACGCCGTCTTTGCCACCGCCTTCGTCAAGCGCGACGGCAGCTTTGGCGCCGCCGTCCTGTCCGAGGCTGGCAAGGTCCTGCACGCGATCGACCTGCCTGATCGCGGCCATGACGTCACCTTCGATCCGGTGTCGAGGCGTTCGGTGGTCTTCGCGCGTCAGCCCGGTACCTTCGCCGTGGTCTTCGATCATTCGGGTCGTGCCGCGCCGCTGACCATCGCCAGCATCGCCGGCCGGCATTTCTTCGGCCATGGCGTGTTCTCGCCCGATGGCGCGCTGCTTTACGCCACCGAAAACGACTTCGACAATGCTGCTGGCGTCGTAGGCGTCTACGATTCGCGGGCGAAATTCAGCCGTGTCGGCGAGTTCCCGACCTATGGCATGGGTCCGCACGAGCTTCTGCTCCTGGGCGACGGCAGGACGATCGCTGTTGCCAATGGCGGTATCGAGACCCATCCGGATTACGGCCGCGCCGAGCTCAACATCGCCACCATGAAGCCGTCCTACGTGTTGATCGACCGCGTTACCGGCGACCTCATCGAGAAACACGAATTGCCGGCCGCACTGCACCAATTGTCGATCCGCCATATGGACACCGACCCGTCCGGCACCGTCTGGTTTGGCTGCCAGTACAGAGGCCCGGGCACCGATCGTCCGCTGCTGGTCGGCCGCGCCACGCGCGGCAAGGAGTTGCAGCTGCTCGACATGCCGCGGGACGTGCTGTCCGGCTTCCGCAACTATATCGGCTCGGTCGCCGCCAATCCGGCTGCCGGCACCGTCGCCGTCTCCTCGCCGGAAGGCAATTCGCTTGTCGTGATCGATTCGGCCAGTGGCCGGGTCGTCGCGAACAGCGCGCTGGTCGAGGTCTGCGGCGTGGCGCCCGACGGAACCGGTTTCATGGCGACGACGGGCGCCGGCGAGATCATCGAGGGCAGCGGCACGACACGCTCCGAACCGGACTATGTCTGGGACAACCACATGCTGCGCATCGAGCAGGTCTGACAGTTCGCCAGCCGAAGCGAAGCCGCTTAACGAATTATGCACTATCCCCTTGCGGTGGCGGGCCGTGGCGGGCACAGGGGATTGCTTCTCGAACTGGTCGCTTCATGAAATTGCTTGCCATCGACTGTGCCGCCAATCTCTGCGCCGCTTGCGTCTATGACGCGAAGGCGAAGCAGGAGCTTGGCCGTTCGGTGCTCGATCTCGGCAAGGGCCATGCCGAGCAGCTGATGGCGGTCATCGCCGAAGCGCTGAAGGCAAGTGCAACCGACTATGCAGGTCTTGGCGCCATTGCCGTGTCTGTCGGCCCCGGTTCTTTCACCGGTCTGCGCGTCGGCGTCTCGACCGCGCGCGGCTTGGCGCTGGCGCTGAAGATTCCGGCGATCGGGGTGACGACGCTCGAGGCGCTGGCCGCTGAAGCAGCAGCGGCATTTCCCGGTCGCACCGTGTTGGCGGCGCTAGATGCCGGGCGTGAGGAAATCCACGCGGCTTTTTACGATGAAATGTCGGTTTTGACTTACGGTCCGGCGGTGGCCACGCTGGCAGAAGCCGTGGCGATGGCGACGGAGGGTTCTTCGGTGCTTGCCGGTACCGCAGCAGCGC
>NZ_RZRQ01000473.1:0-3370 GCF_003997785.1 Mesorhizobium sp. M7D.F.Ca.US.004.01.2.1
CGGGAGCCGTTTCTGCCAGTCGGTCTGCAAGCGCCATCACCGCTGCATTGGTCGCTTCATCGATATCCTGGCCAAGCTCGACAACCAACCCACCGTCGCCGGCGTCGAGCAAACGCAGCACGTAGCGACGCATTTCGGTCATTTCACAGCCTCAGCCATAAGCAGCTGGGCAAGCATCGTCGCCGCAACTTCGAGATCCTCCAGCCGCATCGCCTCGTCCGGATTATGGCTGCCGTTCTGGTTGCGCACAAAGATCATTGCTGAGGGGATGCCGTTCGCCGAAAAGACAGCCGCATCGTGGCCGGCGCCGCTGGGCAGGCGTGGTGCCAGAACACCCCTTTGGCCGGCGATCAGTTCGAGCAAGCCAAGAATGCCGGCGTCCATCACAGCAGGGGTGCTGCCTGAACGCGGCCCCCAATCGAAATGCACGCCGCGCCGCGCTTCGATCTCCGCCGCGAATTTCATTAAGGCCGTATCGGCGCGCTCGAGCAGCGCTGGCGCCGTGCTGCGGACGTCAAGGCTGAACCCGACTTCGCCGGGGACCTTGCTAAAGGCATGCTGCACAGGATCGGTCGTGACCTGGCCAAATGTGATGGTCAGCGGAGCATCGGGAGTTTCGTTTTCTTCCCAGAAGCAGTCGAGCTTCATGGCGAGTTCTGCCAGGGCCATGAAGGCGTCGCGGCGGTGGCGACGCGGTACGGCTCCGGAGTGGCCGTAGACGCCGAGACATTTGGCGGCCCGATAGCGGAAGCTGCCCGAAATTCCACTTACCAGGCCGATCGGTGCGTTATCCAGTTCAAGCGTAGGACCCTGCTCGATATGGATTTCGACGTAACCATGGATTGTGCCTTTCCGGATCGAGCATTCGCCGCGGCGGACGGCCTCGGCATCGAAACCAAGCGCGTGCATGTGTTCGGCAAGAGTTCGACCCGAATCGGCGCGTAGCAAATCGAGGGCAGAGGGCTCTAACTGGCCGAAGGCTGCACGGCTTCCGATGTAGGACGTTGGAAACCAGGTGCTCTCCTCGGCTCGTATGGCAAGAACAATGATCGGACGGGGAGGCTTCAGGCCGGCCGCTTTCAACGCGGAAACAGCCGCCAATCCAGCAACGACGCCCGCCGCGCCGTCAAAATTCCCGCCATGGGGAACGCTGTCGAGATGTGAACCGACTATCCATGGCGCCCGTTCCCTATGCTCGCCCGGCCAGGTCATGAAAAGGTTGCCCGCAGCGTCGCGTGTCGTGATCAACCCGAGCCTTTCGGCCTCCTTGAGCACGATAGTATGGGCAGCTTCCTCACCCTTGCCGTAGGCATCACGTGTAATGCCCGGCTCATCGACGCTGGCCTCTTGCAAGGCGTCGAGCAAACGGCCGGCAAGCGCAATATCGGCGTTAAGCATGGGGTGTCCCGAGGTCAGATTTGTTGTTGGGGCAGACGTCTCGAAGGCCAGACCGAAGCATTGACCAAAGTATCGGGTCGCTGACCGGCGAGCACCGAAAGAGCGCAGTCGGCCGCAGCGACCGCTGTCCTTTGTAGCGAGGCTTCAGTGGAACCGGCGACGTGTGGGGATAGCACCACGTTTTTAAGGGAACGCAGAGGATGATCCGCCGTCAGCGGCTCGCGTCTGAAGACGTCGAGGCCCGCACCCCGGATCCTTCCTGTCTTGAGGGCGTTGACAAGCGCCTCTTCGTCGACGGTATCGCCGCGGCCAGTGTTGATGAGGAATGCAGTGGGCTTCATTAAAGCTAGCTGCGTGCGACCGATAGCATTGCGGGTGGCGTCGTTGGCCGGCATGTGGAGCGACACGGCATCGCTGGCTCGCAGAACCGCCTCCAGTGTAGGTAGCCTGTCTACCCCTAGACGCTCGAACACGGCATCCGGCTGATATCGGGAGCACGCGACCACGCGCATTCCAAGCGCTCGACCGAGTGCGGCGGTCTGTTGCCCGATTGGACCGAAGCCGGCAAGCCCCATCGTCAAACCCGCAAGCTCCACCAGGTCGGCGGAATACTTAAAACCGAAGTCCCCGGCGCGAACGGCAGCATCGGCGCCAACAACCTGCTTAGCAAGCGCGAACAACAGGGCTATCGCCTGCTCCGCGACCGACCTTTCATTGGCCCCTGGTGTGTTGGTGATTGCAATGCCCGAACGTGTTGCGGCTTCAACGTCGACCGGATCGTAGCCCACGCCATGGACGGCGATAACTCTGAGACAGGGCAGGGCCTCCATTCTGGCTGCCGAGAAGCCGGCGTTGCGGGTGATGGCTGCAACAACATGCGACGGATCAACTGCTACGCCGTCCGTCACTGGCTGCAGGCCCTGGTCCTGCAGCCGCTGAATTCCTGCTGAATGTATCGGCTGCACGATAAGGCAGACGGGAGGCGCGATGCGAGTCACTTGGCAAATATTCCTCTTGCGTTCCATTGGCATACCAGTGATACTCCATCTTGCCTGACCCACTTGGCAAGCGCAACCCTGCTGAACGGGATAGATCGTCCGAGACGTCAGGTCCGCCGTGTCCGCTTGCAGCCTAGCGAGCGTGATGAGCGGTGATCAAAAAAGGAACCACAGAGGGTAGTCATGAAAATCAAGCTTCTGGCGCTCGTCGCCGCGCTCGCCTTCGCAAACATCGCCGGTGCCCAGGCTCAGGACCTCAAGCTTATCCAACCTGGAAAGTTGATGGTCGCGACCGAAGGCACTTATCCGCCCTTTTCGATGCAGGCCCCAGGTGGCGAGCTCGACGGTCTCGAAATTCGTGTCATGAAGGAAGTCGCAAAACGCATCGGCCTCACCTATGAGCCCGTGATAACCAAATGGGACTCGTTGCTCGTCGGCTTGGCGGCGAACCAGTATGACGTCATCAGCGCGGCCATGGACATCACCGCTGAGCGCCAGAAGGCCGTGCTGTTCTCAGACGGTTGGCTGGAATCAGGCGGACGCATCGTTGTTCTAAAGGATTCCGCCATCAAGTCTGCGGCCGACCTCAAAGGCAAGAACGTCGGCGCGCTTATTGCGTCCAATTGGTTCAAGATCGCTGAGGAGAAAGGCGCCACGGTCAAGGGCTACAAGTCCGAATCCGATGGTCTGCAAGACCTCGTGAACGGCAACATCGATGCGGTCATTACCGATGCAGTTGCAGCCGGTTATGCCATCAAGAATGCAAACCTGCCATTGGCCATGACGGACGATTTCGTCAGTCATATTCAGAAAGGCTTTGCCTTTAACAAAGATCGAACCGATCTCGTTGCTCAAGTGGACAAGGCACTTGCCGATATGATCGCAGATGGCACTTACGCCAAGCTGACGACCGAACTGGTAGGCTTTGATCCTCATCCGGCCGATCCGATCCGCACGCTCAAGTAACCCAACAT
>NZ_RZRQ01000474.1:0-3348 GCF_003997785.1 Mesorhizobium sp. M7D.F.Ca.US.004.01.2.1
CACCCAGAGCGCGGCGGCTGCCGGCAGCGTCAGGAACAGCGTGAATTCGACCGAGCGGTTCTGCAGATTGGCCGCTTCGATCAGATTGCCCGACTTCAGCGCCCGCGACAGTTCGGGCAACAGCACGATCGCCACCGCCACGCCGACCACGCCGAGCGGCAACTGGTAGATGCGGTCGGCATAGGCGAGCGAGGACACCGCGCTGTTCTGCGCAGAGGCGATTGCCGTGCCGATCAGCTGGTTGATCTGGGTGATGCCGCCGGTGAGTGCCGCCGGCAGCGCCAGGATCAACAGCCGCTTGACAGCGGGCGTCATTTTCGGCCGGCGGAAGCCGATCGAGATGCCGGCATGGCGCACCGCCACCCAGACGATCGCCAGTTGCACCAGCCCGGCGGCAAGCACGCCCCAGGACAGCCCATAGCCGACGGTGAGTGCGTCGGAGCCCTTGTACCAAGCATAACCGAGCACGCCGATCAGGATGATGTTGAGGAAGACCGGTGCCACCGCGGCGGCGAAATAGCGGCGCAGCGAATTCAGCATGCCCGCCATCATGGCGCCCAGCGACATGCAGATCAGGTAGGGGAACATGATCGTCGCCAGCGTCACCGTGGTGTCGAACTTCCCCGGCGTGCCGGCAAAACCCGGCGCCACCAAATAGCGCACGATCAGCGGCATCGACAGTTCCATGACGATGGTCAGCGCCAGCAGCGCCGTGAACAGCACGCCGAACACTTCCTCGGAGAAGCGCTTGGCGCCATCGGTGCCGTGGGTCTCGATCTCCTTGGCGAACAGCGGCACGAAGGCGGCGTTGAAGGCGCCCTCGGCAAACAGCCGGCGAAAGGTGTTGGGAAACTGGAAGGCGGCGTTGAAGGCGTCGGCGACCGGTCCGGTGCCGAGTGCGGCCGCCATCAGCATCTCGCGGCCGAAACCGAGCGCGCGGCTCATCAGCGTGCCGGAAGCGACCGTTGCGAATTTCTTGACGAGGCTCATGCGTTTGGAGACTGCCTACAGGATAAGGACAAAGTGATGGTGGCGGTCACTCGGCGGCCGCCGCCCTGGCTTTGCCGCCGCGTTCGGGCACGATGCCTTCGAGCGTCGCCATCAGCCGGTTGCGAATGGTCGCGATGCGGGCCGGGCTGTCGATCTTCTGGCCGGTTAGATCGGTGACATAGAAGGTGTCGATGACCTTTTCGCCGAAGGTGGTGATGTGGGCCGATGCGATGTCGAGCGACAGGTCGGAAAGCGTTCCGGTGATCTCCGACAGCAGCCCCGGCCGGTCCAGGCCTTCGACCTCGACGACCGAAAAACGGTTGGACAGCGTGTTGCGGATTTCGGCGCGTGGCGGGATCTTGAACACCTTGGCGCCACGCCGCGGCTTGGTGCGCTTCTCGATCATCTCCGGCAGCCAGCTCTTGCCCGACAGCACGTCCTCGATCAACCGGCCGACACGCTCGGCGCGCCGGCGCTCGTCCTCGTCACGGTCGAATTCCCGCGAGATCAGGATGGTGTCGAGTGCGCGGCCGTCCGATGTCGTGAAGATCTGCGCGTCGACGATGTTGCCGCCGGCTCCGGCGCAAGCCCCGGCGATGACCGACAGCAGGCGGGGATGGTCCTGCGCCAGCACGGTGATTTCGGTCACCGCCTCGAACTGGTGGGTCTTGACCATGGTGGCGAGCTTGTTGCCCGCCACATCCGCCTCGCGGATGAACTCGGCATGGCGCAGCTGGTCGGCGAGATCGACGGTCAAAAGGTAATTCTCGTAGTGCTGGCCGACATAGCGCTTGCGGGCCTTGTCCGGCCAGTCGCCGAGCGCCTCGGCCAGACGCTCGCGCGCCGCCGCCGTGCGCTGGGCGCGCGACACTTCTGAAAAACCGCCGGTCAAAAGCAATTCGGTCTCGTAGTAGAGCGTGCGCAGCAACTGGCCCTTCCAGCCGTTCCAGACACCGGGTCCAACGCCCCTGATATCGCAGACGGTGAGGATCAAAAGCAGCTTCAGCCGCTCGACCGACTGCACGATCGCGGCGAAATCCTCGATGGTCTTGCGGTCGTTGAGGTCGCGGGTCTGCGCCGTCATCGACATCACAAGGTGGTTCTCGACCAGCCAGGCCACGGTTTCGGTGTCGGCCGGCGACAGCCCCATATGCGGGCAGATGCGACGTGCGATCCTGGCGCCGGCCTCGGAATGATCCTCCGGCCTGCCCTTGGCGATGTCATGCAGAAGCACGGCGACATAGAGCGCCTCGCGGCTCTTCTTCAGTCCCGGCATCAGCGTGTGCGAGAGGGGATGGATCTTTTCGCCGTCGCCGCGCTCGATCTCGGCCAGCACGCCGATGCAGCGGATCAGGTGCTCGTCCACCGTGTAGTGGTGGTACATCGAGAACTGCATCATGGCGACGATCTTGCCGAAATCGGGGATCAGCCTGCCGAGCAGCCCGGCCTCGTTCATGCGCCGCAGATTGAGTTCGGCATTGCGGTCTGACGTCAGGATGTCGAGGAACAGCCGGTTGGCCTCCTCGTCGCGCCGCAGCGACTTGTTGACTAGGCTAAGCGAGCGGGTCAGCAGCTTCAGCGCGTCGGGATGGAATTCCAGGCCGTGCTTGTCGGCGAACCAGAACAATCTCAAAAGATTGACCGGATCGCGCTCGAACACCTGGTCGTCGGCGATGTTGATGCGGTGGTTGTCGACAATGAAGTCGGAGGTGCCGGCCAGCTTGCGCTTGCGCCTGGAGAAAGTCAGGAAGATGCGGTTGAAGCCCGGCACGTGCTTGGCCTGCTCTTCCTCGAGCGCGGCACAGAAGATGCGGGTCAGGTCCCCGACATCCTTGGCAACCAGGAAGTAGTGCTTCATGAAGCGCTCGACCGCCGACAGGCCGGGGTGCGTGGTGTAGCCCAGCCGTTCGGCGATCTCGCGCTGGATGTCGAAATGCAGCCGTTCCTCGGCCTTGCCGGTGAGGAAATGCATGTGGCAGCGTACCGCCCACAGGAAATCCTCGGCCTTCTGGAACTCCCGGTATTCGCCCTCGGTGAAGACGCCCTTGTCGACCAGCTCCTCGCCGGTGCGCACCCGGTAGAAATATTTGCCGATCCAGAACAGCGTCTGCAGATCGCGCAGGCCGCCCTTGCCGTCCTTGACGTTGGGCTCGACGAGATAGCGGCTTTCGCCCGCCTTGGCATGGCGGTCGTCGCGTTCGGCAAGCTTGGCCTGGACGTATTCGGGGCCGGTCGTGCGCACCACCTCATGGTCGAAGCGCAGCATCAGTTCGTCATAGAGTTTTTCGTCGCCCCACAGGAAACGCGCTTCGAGGATCGAGGTGCGGATGGTGACATCGGTTCGCGACAGGCGCAGGC
>NZ_RZRQ01000475.1:0-3347 GCF_003997785.1 Mesorhizobium sp. M7D.F.Ca.US.004.01.2.1
AGCCCTGCCCTCCTCGAAGCCTTCGAAGCCATCCGCCGCAACGGCATCACCCACGCCCGTCAGGATCATGTCAGGCGCAAGGCGGTGATCGACGAGCTGAAGCAGTCGGAGGCGCTGTTCTTGGCGGCGATCGGCCCGGCACTGTCGGCTGAGGAAGCCATCGAGGATGCCGCCCGCGTCATCGCCTGCTGGCGCAACATGCCGCGCTGGCGTCAGGAGCGGCGCCTGCCCGACCTGATCAGGGCCAAGCAGCAGCGCCTGGTGGCGCGCTACTTCCGCCGCCATGGCCACAGGCTCTGGGCAAGGGAAGCGGCGCGAGGGCTGGACCAGCCAATTGCGGGTTCCATCAGCCGTTTTTTCTTTCTAGAGTGCACCCGGGTGGCTGATCGTTCGACGTGCATAGTTTGGAATGTTCAAGACTGCCCGTAGCAGATTTCAGACCTGGATAACGGCCGGCGCCGGAACCATCGCCGCCCTGTTCGTCGCCGGCCTGATGGGGGCCTTCGGCGCCCTGCCCGCTCACGCGCCGCCGCAATTGCCGCCCGATGCCGCCATCGATGCCGGGCGCTGGCGGGTCCAGCCGGTGCGCGCCTATGTCAGCCGCGCCAAGGTCTATGGCGTGCCGCTGAAGCCCGGCCAGAAGGCGCTCGTGCTGGAGGCCGACATGACCAACCGCACTGCGCAATCCGACAAGGCCTATTTCAATGTCTTCACGCCGGACGGCCTCGCTTTGCCTGACGGCCTGCCGATGATCGCGCTGACCCGCGATCAGACGCTGACGCCGGAACTGCATCCCGGCATGACCGAGCGCATGGCCTATGTCTGGCCACTTGCCGGTGACGCCATCGTACCGGCAAATCTCAGCTTCGGCATCACCGCCGAAATCTTCAAGCCGCGCGACAATCTTTACGGCACACCCGGCTGGTTCAATCCCACCCGGCTCGGCACCGTCACCTTGCCGGTCGCCGACCTGCCGACAGACTCACTGGGAACCGGCTCATGAAGATCCGAGCCATCGGCAATCTCCTGATCGTCGCCGCCACCGTGGCGCTGAGCTACGGCATGCAGGTGTCGAAGCCGCATTATGCCGAGCTCACTGCGCCTATCCCGATCGATGGCGCCATGCACGACACGGTGCGGGCGCGCAGCTTCGATGTCCGCCTCGACAAAGTGGTCTTCGCCCGCACGCTGAGGACCGACCAGTTCGGCCAGACCAGGGTGCTGACCACGAGCGGCCTGTGGGCGGTGGTGACGACCAATCTCACCGCCACCAGCACCTCCACCACGGTCGCCGACGGCACCTGGCAAGGCCGGACCGGCCTGCGCTACCACCAGACGGAGCGGCTCAGCTTTCGCCAGGACATGCCGCCACATGCCGTCGATCCGGGTTTGGAAAGAAACGGCCTGTTCGTATTCGAAGTGCCGCCGGACCAGATCCGCGGCGCCAGCCTGCTGGTCGCTGCGCGCCAGTTCGCTCCGCTCGACGCCCAGGCCCGCATCAGCCTCGACGCATTGCCGACCAGCGCCGATGGCCAGCCGGCAGAGATCTTGCCGCAATACGATCTCGACGCTGCTGTGCCATCAGTTCAAGGCAAGTCATGAGCGCCGTCTCGACCGACATCGAACCAGCCGGCGACGCCCGGCAGGCCGAGACAAAATGGCGCCGGCGCGGTTTTGGCGCACTCGCCATCCTGCTGCCGCTGACGCTGGCCGAGATAAGCTATGACAGCGTCCGCGAATGGCTGCACGGCGAAGACCTCGTCGCCAGGGATGTCGACTTCGGCCAGTCCATGCCGTTCGGCGGCAGCGACTGGCGGCTGGCCGATTTGCGCGGCGGCAAGGCCGGCCGCTTGCCTGAGCACGCCTTCGCCGTCATCGCCACCTTCGCCGTCACGGTCGGCGATCCCGATCTGCAAAAGCAGTGGCTGGGCTGCAAATTGATGCTGACCGATGCCACCGGCCGCCGCTGGCTGCCGGATTTCATCTCCGGCGTCAGCCTGCCGGATGGCGTGATGAACTGCACCTCGGCGATCTTCTCCGGCGCCAAGAAAGGCGACGTCATCACCGTCGGCGAAACCTTCATCGTGCCCGAAGATGCCGTCAAGACCATCCGCCCAGCCGTTGGGCTGGGTAGCGAGCGGCCGTGGTATTTGCGTTTTCAGAGGCCGCCGAAGTGAGCCGTCCAGGGCCTGGGTTCCTCGCCAGCTATTTAGCCACCTCACCAATCGCCCCCGCCCCCTTCGCCATCGAAAACGCCGTCTCCAGCGCGGCGGCGAGAAAGCATATGCGCAGCGGCTCGATCAGGACGCCGGTGGAGGAATCCTGGAACGGGCTGCCGAACAGCAGCGTCACGCCGTGCGAAAAAATCTGCCAGACGTCGAGCTCGTGCGGACCGATCAGCCGCGTCGCACCGAGCCATGGCCACGCAGCGCCCCAGTCGAGCAAGCGGTAGCCGACGACCAGCGTGCACAACAGCATGAGGCTGGAGCTGACCGTGAGCCGCACCCCGTTGGCGATCGGCAGATAACGCGAGCGATAGCCCGCAATGAAATGCTCGACGAAATCGCGCAGGAATTTCGGCAGGCCGGCATAGCGCTGGCCGGCGCGCTCCAGCCGGCCATGCACCCGCATCAGCGCAGCATCGTCGCGCACGTCATAGCCATAGATCAGCGCCGCCATCACCAGCCAGATCAGCGGCAGCAGCATGAAGAAGAACAAATTGATCGCCACCGTCGACGGCGCGATGGAGGTGATCTCGACCGGCACCATGGGCGCGGCCGAGGCGATCGGCACCGGGCTCGCCAGCCCGTCGGCCGAAGCCTGCAGGGCCGACCAGAAATTGCGGCTCATCAGCCATTGCAGCGCCGAGTCCTTCCAGCGGCTGATGACGTAAAGACCGACGAAGATCCAGTTGGTCTCGCAGATCACCACGACGATCTGCCAGAACGAGGCGGCGCCAATCCTGGTTTGCGATGTCTTCGTCTGCATGAATTTGGCCAGCCGGCGGATCAGCCAGGACACCGCCACCGAGACCAGCAGCCAGCGCGAATCGAGCACGTCAAGCACATTGGCGCTCTGGCCGAAATCGGCCTGGTCGAGCGTGGCGCGCGAATATTGGCGCACGATGTCGCCCAGAAATCCCCAGGCCGCGTAATAGGCGAAGAAGGGCAGCAGCGCGATGGTGATCATCCGCACCAGCCGCGAGCCGCGCCGGTCCGCCGCGGCGCCCTGCTCCTTGCCGGCGGCTTGCGCCTCGGCGATTGCGGCGCTGTCCGCGCTGCGCTGCGCAGCCAGCACATGCGGCAGGCCGGGGCGCAGCACATGGAACATCGCCACCGTCACCACCA
>NZ_RZRQ01000476.1:0-3336 GCF_003997785.1 Mesorhizobium sp. M7D.F.Ca.US.004.01.2.1
ATGCCGATCCTGGTGTAGGGGATAACCACGCGGCGGGTCACTTCCCAGGTCGTGCAGCCGATACCGTAGGCCGACTCCTTCAGCACCGGCGGCACTGTGTCGAAGACGTCCTTGGTGATCGAGGTGATGAAGGGCAGCACCATGATGGCCAGGATCAGCGACGAGGTCAGCAGGCCGATACCGTAGGGGGGACCGGCAAACAGGCTGTTAAGGCCGGGAATGCCGTGGAACACGCCGATGATGAAGGGCTGCACGGTCGTCTGCAGGAACGGCGCCAGCACGAACAGGCCCCAGATGCCGTAGATGATCGAGGGGATGCCGGCGAGCAACTCGACCGCCATGCCGATCGGCCGCCGCAGCGGGCGCGGGCAAAGCTCGGTGAGAAAGATGGCGATGCCGATGCCGAGCGGCACGGCAATCAGGATGGCGATGGCGGACGTGATGATGGTGCCGTAGATCGGCGCCAGCGCACCGAATTTCTCCGTCACCGGGTTCCAGCTTTCGCTGGTCAGGAAGGAGAAGCCGAAGGTCGACAGGGCTTGCCAGGATCCGGCAAACAGCGAGATCGCAACGCCGCCGAGCAGGACCAGCACCAATATGGCAGCGGCCCGGGTCATCCCGTGGAAAATCGAGTCCGTCAGCGCGAACCGTCTGACAATCGCGTCGCGCGAACCTCGAATGGCTGGCAAGGCTTCCTGGACAGCGCTCATGTGAAGCTCGGCTCTTTGTGTTGAGGGACGAATAAGGAGCGCCGCGGCGCGGCGCTCCTTTGGAGGATGTTATTCGCCAGCGTAGACGGGCTTGCCGTCGGCTTGGATGTCAGCCTTCCAGGAGGTCTTGATCAGGTCGACGACGCTATCGGGGATCGAGACATAGTCGAGCGCCTTGGCGGTTTCCTTGCCGTCCTTGTAGGCCCAGGCAAAGAATTTCAGCGCTTCACCGGTTGCGGCAGCATCGTCCGGAACCTTGTGGATCAGCACCCAGGTCGAGGCAGCGATCGGCCAGGTGGTGTCGCCGGGCTCGTTGGTGATGATGACGTTGAAGTTTTTCGCGCCCTTGAAGTCGGCATTCGAAGCAGCCGCGCCGAAGGATTCGAGCGACGGCTCGACGACCTTGCCGGCGGCATTCACCAACTTGGAGTAGGACAGGTTGTTTTGCTTGGCATAGGCATACTCGACGTAGCCGATGCCGCCGTCGGTCTGCTTGACGGTGTTGGCAACGCCTTCACTGCCCTTGGCGCCGACGCCGGTCGGCCATTCGACCGCCGTGTCCGAACCGATCTTGTCCTTCCAGTCGGGCGACAGCTTGACCAGGTAGTTGGTGAAGTTGAAGGTCGTGCCCGAGCCGTCCGAGCGATGGACAACGGCGATCGCCGTCGATGGCAGGGTCAGGGTCGGGTTCAGTGCCTTGATCGCGGCGTCGTCCCAGGTGGTGATGGCGCCGAGGTAGATCTGAGCGATCGTCTTGCCGTCAAGGACGAGTTCGCCCGGCTTGACGCCGGTCAGGTTGACGATCGGCACGATGCCGCCCATCACCATTGGAAACTGCACGAGGCCGTTCTTTTCCAGGTCGGCGTCGGACATCGGCTTGTCGGTGGCGCCGAAGGTCACGGTCTTGGCGATGACCTGCTTGATGCCGCCGCCTGAACCGATCGACTGGTAGTTGAGGCCGATGCCGGTGTCTTTCTTGTAGGTGTCGGCCCACTTGGCGAACACCGGATAAATGAAGGTCGAGCCGGCGCCGGAAAGATCAGCTGCCATTGCCGCGGAAAGGGTGAAAGTAGACGCCGTAGCCATTGCGATCGCAACGGCCGCCGAGCGGATGAAATGTCTCATGTGGCCTGCTCCTGTTCGGAAGATGGTCTCTCGGCGCCATTCCTCTCGGCGCCCGCTGAGGCCAATAGCCTTCGATTATTACAGTCGCATGACAGTTTGATGTCACCCCGGTAACGCGTCATTGGGGTGAGGAAAACGCCGGCCAGCCGGCACTCCCGATTGAGCCCGGCTTTGCTCCCGGAATCAGGCACTTGCGCCGTTTCAGGCCGAGACCGGCCCGCAGTTTCGGGACTGCCGCCTCGGCAAAGAAAATCCGGACGGGAGCGCGTTGCTCTCGGCCAGACGGTGTCGTGGCCGGGCCATCGCCGAAAACAGGTCCGTTGGGGTAGGTTGACGCTGTCTCATGCCGGCGGTCGCTGCTCCCGCCCGTAACTGGGAAGAGCGGAATTCGAATATGGTTATTGTCTCGATTAGGCACAGTTTTGATATGGTGCGATCGCACCATGGTGCTGCGCACGGGACGCGTCGCGAATCTCCGCATAGTTTCTCGCCAACAGGTGCGACGAGAGCCCCTTACCCGGCGTTGCGCTGAGCCTGGCGGCTGGCGCCGACCCAGCGCTCGACCTTCTCGAGCAGGGCTCGGGGACTGATCGGCTTGGGCAGATAGTCGTCCATGCCGGCCTCCAGGCAGCGCTCGCGATCGCCCTTCAGCGCATGCGCGGTGACGCCGACGATCGGCACATGCGCGCCGGTTTCTTCCTCCAGCCGGCGAATGGCGGCGGTTGCCTCGAGCCCGTTCATCTCCGGCATCGAGACATCCATCAGGATCATGCACGGATTGAGCCGGCCGAAGGCGTCGAGCGCCTTGCGGCCATTGCCGACGATCTCGAAACCATAACCGGTCTCACCGAGAATCTGGGTGAACACCATCTGGTTCACCTCATTATCCTCGGCCACCAGGATGTCCAACCTGTCGCCGCCACCCGCCACGGGTGGCCGGGGGCGAATCAAAGGCGGCTGCAGCAGCGCCCGCTGTTCAGACGGCGCCGAGGGCTGTGGCCGCACCACATTGCTCGCAGCGACGTCCGCTGCGAGCGGCAGCGCGTCGCTGCCGCTCGTGTTGTGGCGATGCCGCTGGATGGTGGCGACCAGCGTTTCCAGCAGCACCGAAGAGCGCGCGGGCTTGATCAGCTGGGCATCGATGCCAAGATCGCGATAGCTGGTGTTGGCGAGCGACTGGTCGACCGAGGTCAGCATGATGATCGGCGTGCCGGCAAGGCCGGCAGTGTTGCGCACGATCCGCGCCATTTCGGCGCCGCTCATCTCAGGCATCTGGTAGTCGAGCACGACGCAATCGACCGGCACGCCATAGGCGGCGGCGGCGATCAGCACCTTGAGGCCCTCGGCGCCGCTTTCGGCCGCGCAGGAATCGAACGTCCACGATGTCATCTGCTCCGTCAGGATGGCCCTGTTGACGGCATTGTCGTCGACGATCAGCACACGCGCGCCGGTCACGTCGATCGGCGTTATACGCTGCCCGTTCTGCTGTCCGGCCCTCGGC
>NZ_RZRQ01000477.1:0-3316 GCF_003997785.1 Mesorhizobium sp. M7D.F.Ca.US.004.01.2.1
CGGGAAATCTGTAACGACGCCCGCCATCCCTACACGCAGAAGCTGCTGGCCTGCGATCCCGCGCGTCTGTCGCAGCGTGTGCCCCGCCTGCCGACCATTGCCGGGACCTTGCCGGACCTGCGCCGCCGGCCAAGCGGCTGCGTCTTCCAGCCGCGCTGCGATCGTGCCGACGCCCAATGCCTGACGACGCCTCCCAACGCCCCTATCGGCGGATCTCATATCGCCCATTGCTGGCACGCGGACGTTTCCCTGGGGGCGATGAGCGCATGAGCGAAGACCTGCTCCGTGTCAGCGATCTGCGCGTCTCGTTCCGGGTCGGCGGCCTGTCCGCCAGGCTCGCGGGGCGGGCCACCGAAATCGAAGCGGTCTCAGGCGTCAGCTTCACCCTTCAACGAGGCAGCACCTTCGCGCTGGTCGGCGAATCCGGCTCGGGCAAAACGACGCTGGCGCGCACGCTCAACGGTCTGCAGCCCGTGAGAGCGGGCACGATCCTGTTTGAAGGGCAGGAACTGCAAGGCCTGTCCAACGCCGCCCTGAAGCCGGTGCGGCGGCGCATGCCGATGATGTTCCAGGATCCGGTCGGATCGCTGTCGCCACGGCTCAGCGTGCGGTCGCTGCTGTCGGAGCCTTTCGTCATTCACGGCCTGTCGGATCGCGATCTGAGCGCCGAAGTCACACGGCTTCTTGCGCTGGTCGGGCTGCCGCGAGATTTCGCCGACCGCTACCCGCACCAGCTTTCCGGCGGCCAGGCGCGCCGCGTCGGCGTGGCGCGGGCGATCGCGCTGGACCCCGTGCTGGTCGTCGCCGACGAGCCGACCGCCGGCCTCGACGTCTCCGTGCAGGGAGAGGTGCTGAACCTGCTCAACGATCTGCGCGACCGCATGGGCCTGTCGATGCTGATCATCACCCACAATCTGCACGTCGTGCGGCAGATCGCCGACCGCATGGCGGTGATGTATCTCGGACGCTTCGTCGAGCAGGGCGAAACCGAGGCGATCTTCCGCGCCCCGCACCATCCCTATACGGCAGCACTTCTGTCAGCCAATCCCGAGCCGGACCCAGATCGGGTTCATCAGCGCATCACGCTGCCGGCTGACGTTCCCTCCTTGCTGGCGCGCCCTTCAGGCTGCGAATTCCACACACGCTGCCCGCAGGCCCAGGGCCGTTGCGCGGTGGATGTCCCTGCCCCGGTCGCGGTCGGCAACAGCCGCCTGACCTGCCATTTCCCGTTGAACACGTAAGGATCGTCACTGGCGCAAGTGTCGGCCGGGGCGTTGAGAGGAGCCGTCATGCAAGATATCCGCGTCGTCACCGATTTCCCGCGAAAAATCCGCGAGATCGAGAATTTGTGGATTCCGATGCCGGACGGCGTCAAGCTGGCGGCGCGTGTCTGGCTGCCGGAAGACGCGGAGGCCGACCCGGTGCCGGCGATCCTCGAATATCTGCCCTACCGCAAGCGCGACGGAACGGTGGAGCGCGATGCGCTGACGCATCCCTATTTCGCCGGTCACGGCTATGCCGGCGTGCGGGTCGACATGCGCGGTTCGGGTGACAGCGAAGGGCTGTGCAAGGGTGAGTATCTGAAGCAGGAGCAGGATGACTGCCTGGCGGTCATCGAATGGCTGGCCCGGCAATCCTGGTGCTCGGGAAGCGTCGGCATGATCGGCATCAGCTGGGGCGGCTTCAACGGGCTGCAGGTCGCCGCCCGCCGACCGCCGGCGCTGAAAGCCGTCGTTTCGCTGTGCTCGACCGACGACCGCTATAATGACGACGTGCATTATCTCGGCGGCGCCATGATGTGCGACAATCTGATGTGGGGAACCACCGCCTGGGCGATCGCCATGACCCCGCCGGATCCACTCATCGTCGGCGACCGCTGGCGCGATCTTTGGGAGCAACGGCTTAACGGCAATGGCATCTGGATGCAGGACTGGTTCGAACACCAGCGCCGCGACGATTTCTACAGGCACGGTTCGATCTGCGAGGATTATTCCGACGTCGAAATCCCGGTCTATGCCGTGGGCGGCTGGGCCGACGGCTACCCCAATCCGATCTTCCGGATGCTGGAAAAGCTAAGCGGTCCCCGCAAAGGGCTGATCGGACCCTGGGGCCACAAATATCCGCACTTCGCCATGCCAGGGCCGCGCATCGGCTTCCTGCAGGAGTGCCTGCGCTGGTGGGATCAGTATCTCAAGGGCATCGACACCGGCATTGCCGACGAGCCGATGCTGCGTGCCTGGATCCAGGACCCCGCAAGGCCGGCAGCGATCTACGACGAGCGACCCGGTCGCTGGGTCGCGGAACCGTCGTGGCCGGGGCCCGGCGTCGGCGAAAAGGTGCTGAACCTTGCCCCGCATGTGCTGAGCGAGGCCAGGGGCGAAGATACGATCCTGGAGATTTCGTCGCCGCAGACAGCCGGCCTGTCTTCCGGCGCCTGGTGCGGCTATGGCGTGATGCCGACCTTGCCTGTCGACCAGCGCACGGAAGAAGGCAATGCCCTGATCTTCGAGACGGCGCCCTTGACCGAAGCGGTCGAGATCCTTGGCTTCCCCGAATTCGAGGTCAGGCTGGCCTCCGACAAGC
Source organism: Mesorhizobium sp. M7D.F.Ca.US.004.01.2.1 (assembly GCF_003997785.1). Taxonomy (NCBI): domain Bacteria; kingdom Pseudomonadati; phylum Pseudomonadota; class Alphaproteobacteria; order Hyphomicrobiales; family Phyllobacteriaceae; genus Mesorhizobium; species Mesorhizobium sp. M7D.F.Ca.US.004.01.2.1. Next base: position 2,584 of record NZ_RZRQ01000477.1, read on the forward strand.
CCGTCGCGCTCCTCTCCGCCACTCTGTCGCAGGTGTTCGCGGACGGTGCTGCCGCGCGCGTCAGCTACGGCATCCTCAACCTCAGCCACCGCAACGGCGATCTGGACATCGCGCCCATGGTGCCGGGCCAGGCGGAGACGGTCCGCATCAAGCTGCGCTGCTGCGGGCAGCGTTTCGAGGTCGGCGAGCGTATCCGGCTGGCATTGGCGACATCCCACTGGCCGATCGTCTTCCCGACCGCCGAGCAGGCGATGTTGTCGATCCATTGCGGCGACAGCCGGCTGATCCTGCCGGTGCGCCCACCGCAGCCGCTGGACGACACGCTGGCGGCCTTCCCCGGCCCGGAAAGCGCCAGGCCGATGGAGCAAGAGGTGCTGGCCAAGGGCGACGGCTTCCAGCGCTCGGTGTCGACGGACCAGGTCACTGGCGAAACCGTCTATCAAGTGGTCAATGATGGCGGCACGGTGCTGCATCCGCATACCGGAATGGTCCTTTCGGCGAGGCACGTCGACCGGTTCACCATCCACCCGGACGATCCGAATTCGGCGGTTGGTACCTGCACCTGGGACAAGTCCTATGGCCGTGGCGACTGGCAGGCGCGGCTTTCGGTAAAGGCGACGGTGCACGCGCTGCGCGATGTCTGGCGGATCGAGACCCACATCACGGCCCATGATGGCGATGAATTGATCGTCGACCGTGCCGAGGTCAGGGAGTATCCGCGCGACCTCAACTG
>NZ_RZRQ01000478.1:0-3316 GCF_003997785.1 Mesorhizobium sp. M7D.F.Ca.US.004.01.2.1
GAGGACGCGATGTTCCCTCGACACTATCTGGAAGGCTTGCGCGAAATTTCACTGGCCACCTACATAGCCGGCAACGTCGTCTTCGAATCGAAGTTCAATCTCGGCTATCTCAAGCCGATTTTTCAGCGCGAATTCCTGAACGAGAACGGGCTTCGCTATGATGAGAAACTGAGGATCGGCGAAGACTACATCCTATTTGCCGAAGCCTTGGCCAAGGGCGGCAAATGCGTGGTCGAGCCCGATATCGGCTATGCCTATCATATCCGCAGCGGCTCCATCTCGCACGTGCTCGAGCTCCATCACGTCGAAGCGATGCGCAAGGCGGATGCCGTGTTCGCTCAAACCCACCAGATGGATGAGGCCGCGCAAGCGGCGTTTGCCCGGCGCAGCCGCAGCCTGCGCAAGGCCGCCTCATTCCTGTCGATGGTTCAGCACATCAAGGCGCGGTCCCCGCTCAAGGCGATCCGGACAGCGCTCAGCGACCCGGCGGCGGTCAGGCATATGGGCATGCCGATCGCCGTGCGGTTGCGAAGAATGGCGGCACAGTTTGCCGTTGGGGTGGGGAGGTGAAGATGCAGGCACATGGAGGGATTTTTCGTGGCCTGTGAATGGACTGAAGTCGATCTCCTCAGAAGGAATTTGCGATGAAGAAAATCAGGAAGGCCGTGATACCGGTGGCGGGGCTTGGAACACGGTTCCTGCCGGCGACCAAGTCGATGCCAAAGGAAATGCTTCCCGTCGTCGACAGGCCTGTCGTGCAATATGCGGTGGACGAGGCCTTCGAGGCGGGCATCGAGCACATCGTGTTCGTGACCGGCCGCAACAAGGCGGTCATCGAGGACTATTTCGACCTGCATCCGGAATTGATCGGCACCCTGGAGCAGACCGGCAAGAAGACCCAGCTGGAGGCGCTCGAAAGCATGCTGCCTGTGGCCGGTGCCACCAGCTTCATCCGCCAGCAATCCCCGCAAGGCCTCGGCCATGCCGTCTGGTGCGCGCGCGAGGTTATCGGCAATGAGCCCTTCGCCTTGCTGCTGCCGGACATGGTGTCCTTCGGCGGGCGTGGATGCCTCGCCGAAACCGTCGACCTTTATGAGCGCACTGGCGGCAACGTCATCGCCGTCGAGCGTTGTGAACCGACCGAGACCAACAAATACGGTATCGTTGGTCGTGGCGTCGAGATCGGCGGCGGTTTCGAGGTGACGGCTATGGTCGAAAAGCCGGCGCCGGCCAACGCGCCGTCGAACTTCTACATCAACGGCCGCTACATCCTGCAGCCCGAGATCTTCGCGCTTCTGGGCAATCAGCAGCGCGGCGCCGGCAACGAGATCCAGCTGACGGACGCCATGGTCCGTCTGTCGAAGGATCAGCCGTTCTTCGCACAACCTTTCAAGGGGCGCATGTTCGACTGCGGTTCCAAGGAAGGGTTCATCCAGGCCAACATCGCCTTCGCGCTGGCGCGCGACGATATGAAGGGCCCGGTTTTCGAGATGCTTCAGGAGTTCGTCCGGTCGCATGAACGCCAGGAAGAAGCCGCATAATGCCCATCTTTCGGGAGCATTGTCGGATGGCTGGTGAAGAGGGGCCGGTAGGCCCTCGCCGTCTGGCACGACGCTTGCGTTGCTTCTGGCGATGCTCCCGATCTTCGAGGCGTCTGCAAGCCAAAGCATGATCCCGGAAAGTGGGTCCCGGTTTCCGGAAAAGATCATGCTCAAACAGTGAGATAGAGCCCATTGCGATCAATCGGAATGGGACCGGCTCTAGAATTGGACCGAAGATGAATTATGCCAACTTTCCTCTCGACAAGAGGATGCCATTGCCGAATTCCAACGCAGGAGACGGCGAAGACTTCATCGATATCGAGCGGCTGCTTGGCATGGCCGCACGGCAGGCCAAGGTGGTTGCCGTGTGTGCTGTCATCGGTGTCTTTCTGGGTCTGCTCTATCTGCAGACGACGCCGCCCAAATATCAGTCGGTCGCGAGTGTGCTGATCGACGAAGGCTTGAACAAGATTGTCGATGATATCTCGGCGGCGTCGACAACCATGCAGACCGATTCCGCCATCCTGAGCCAGATCGAGATCCTGACCTCGACGCGGCTTGCCGCCGTGGTCGTCGACAAGCTGAAGCTCGACCAGAACGATGCGTTCATGAATCCGCCCGTATCGGCTCTGGCGAAGGGCGTCGGCATGGTCAGGAGCGTGATCCAGTATGTCCGCCCCAGCCCTTCCATGCCGGGGGGGGCCGACTTCAGCAAGCTCGACCCGGCCGCCCGTGACGCGCTGATCGCCACATCGCGTCGCGACTATGCGATCCTCAAGCTGCAGAACGAGATCCAGGCTGAGCGCACCGGCCGAAGCTATGTCATCGCGCTCGGCTACCAGGCCACGGATCCGGCCTTGGCAAACGCCATCACCAAGGCTTATGCCGACGCCTATCTCGCCGATCAGCTCGACGCCAGCTTCGATGCCACCGAACGGGCTGCGGTCTGGCTGCAGGGCCGGTTGACCGAACTGCGCCAGAGCTCGCAGGCAGCATCGCTGGCGGTCGAGAAATTCAGGGCTGAGCACGGGTTGGCCGCCAACAGCGATGGCCAGTTGATGAGCGACAAGCAGCTCTCCGATCTCAACGCCCAGCTCATCGTGGCGCAGGCCGATACCGCGCGTGCCAGCGCCCGCTACCAGCAGTACAAGGCGATTGTCGACAGCGGCTCCGACAACGCCTTCAAGGATGCCGCCATATCGAGCGACCAGCCGAGCAGTTCGGTCATCGCGGCGCTCAAGACCCGCTACCTCACGGTGGCCAAGCGGCTGCAGGACGTCGAGGCGAATTTCGGCCCCGAGCATCCGCAGGCGGTGGCGCTTGCCAAGGAGAAGGCCGACATATCGACGCAGATTTTCGGCGAACTGAAGCAGCTGACCGAGAGCTATCGCAACGAATATGAGGTAGCGCTGGCGCGCGAGACCGCGCTCAGGGCCAATGTCGCGGCCGCACAAGGCAAGAGTTCCGTCGACAACCAGACGCAAGTCAAGCTGCGTGAACTCGATCAGCAGGCGACGGCGCTCACCACGCTCTATCAGACATTCCTCGGCCGCTACGAAGAAGCTGCGCAGCAGCAATCCTTCCCGGTCGGCAAGATCCGCATCATCTCGGACGCTTCGATGCCGATGGCTGCGTCAAGCCCGCGCACGATCGTCGTGCTAGGACTTTCGCTGGTTCTTGGCATGCTGATGGGCGCCGGCTTCGGCGGCCTCAACGAGTTCAACGAACGGTTCTTCAGGACCGGCGAGGATGTGCGCGACCGCGTCGGCCTGAAA
>NZ_RZRQ01000479.1:0-3310 GCF_003997785.1 Mesorhizobium sp. M7D.F.Ca.US.004.01.2.1
ACTTCGTGCTGATGGAATACGGCACCGGCGCCATCTTCGGCTGCCCGTCGGGCGACCAGCGCGACCTCGACTTCGCCAACAAATACGGCCTGCCGGTGATTCCAGTGGTGATGCCGGAGGGCGAGAATCCGGCGAGCTTCCAGATCATCGATGAAGCCTATGTCGACGACGGCGTGATGATCAATTCGCGCTTTCTCGACGGCATGAAGCCGGATCAGGCTTTCGACGAGGTGGCGAAACTGCTGGAGCAGAAGACCATCGGCAACCGGCCGATGGCCGAGCGCAAGGTGAATTTCCGCCTGCGCGACTGGGGCATTTCGCGCCAGCGCTACTGGGGCTGCCCGATCCCGATGATCCATTGCGAGGATTGCGGCGTGGTGTCGGTGCCGAAGGCCGACCTGCCGGTCAAGCTGCCCGACGATGTCGATTTCGACCGGCCGGGCAATCCGCTCGACCGGCATCCGACATGGCGGCATGTGAAATGCCCGCAATGCGGTGGGGATGCGCGGCGCGAAACCGACACGATGGACACGTTCGTCGATTCGTCCTGGTACTTTGCCCGTTTCACGGCACCGTGGGCGCATGAACCGACCGATCCCAAGGCGGCGAATGAATGGCTGCCGGTCGACCAGTATATTGGCGGCATCGAGCATGCGATCCTGCACCTGCTCTATTCGCGCTTCTTCACCCGCGCCATGCGTGAGACCGGCCATGTCGATCTGGCCGAGCCGTTCAAGGGCCTGTTTACGCAAGGCATGGTGGTGCACGAAACCTATCGCGTCGGCTCGGCGTCGAATGGCCGCTGGCTGGCGCCCACCGAGGTGCGGCTGGAGGATGTCGACGGCAAGCGCAGCGCCATCGACATCGCCACCGGCGAGACCGTCACCATCGGCCCGCTGGAAAAGATGTCGAAGTCGAAGAAGAACACGGTGAGCCCGGAAGACATCACCGATGGCTACGGCGCGGATACGGCGCGCTGGTTCATGCTGTCGGATTCGCCGCCCGAGCGCGATGTCGAATGGACCGACGATGGCGCTGCCGGCGCGCATCGCTTCATCCAGCGCATCTGGCGTCTGGTGTCGACGGCAGCTGAAACACTGGCCGGCATCAAGCCCGGGGCGGCTGGCAGCGGCGAGGCCGCAGTGGTTTCCAAGGCCGCGCACAAGATCCTGAAGGCGGTCGGTGAGGATATCGAGAAGCTCGCTTTCAACCGCGCCATCGCCCGCATGTACGAACTGGCCAACGCGCTGACCACGCCGCTTAATGAAGTGGCCGAAGGCAAGGCCGATGCAGCGCTGAAAGGTGCCTGCCGGCAGGCGGTGGAGATTCTCGTGCATCTGATCGCGCCGGTCATGCCGCATCTGGCCGAGGAGTGCTGGGAAACGCTCGGCGGCGCCGATCTGGTCGCCGAACGGCCGTGGCCGGTCTTCGATCCGGCGCTGGTCGTCGACAACGAAGTCACCTATCCGGTACAGGTCAACGGCAAGAAGCGGGGGGATTTGACAATTGCCCGCGACGCGGACCAAGGTGCGGTCGAAAAAGCGGTATTGGCTCTCGACTTCGTGCAGAAAGCACTCGAAGGTAAGGCTCCGCGCAAGGTGATCATCGTGCCGCAGAGGATCGTCAATGTCGTTGCCTGAGCCGGAAAAGACAGAGCTGAGCCGTTTGCTGCGTCGCATCGCGCTTGCCGGCCTGGTCGGCTCGCTCGTGCTTGTCTCGGCCTGCACGGTGCGGCCGCTCTATTCGAGTGCGCCGCTGTCGGGGTCGCAGGCCAGCGCCAGTGCCGAACTGGCGTCGATCGGCATCAAGCCGGTCGGCTCGCGTTCCGGCCAACAGGTGCGCAACAATTTGATTTTCGGGTTTGGACGGGGCGCCGGCGAACCGGCCTCGCCGGCCTATTCGCTCAATCTCGGCGTGAGCGAAGCCGTCGAGTCCGCGGCACTCGTGCAGGTCGGAACCGACCAGGACGAGCCGACCGCCGGTTCCGTGACGCTGACCGGCACCTATACGCTGGCCGACGTGAAGACCGGTGCGGTGATCGCATCCGGCAAGCGTTCGATCACCTCGTCCTTCGACAGGCCGCGACAGGAGTTCGCGGCATACCGGGCGCAGATCGACGCCGAGAATCGCGCCGCGCGCGAGCTTGCGGAAGCGCTGCAACTGTCCATTGCCCAGGATCTGGTCAGGCACAGCAAGACGGCTGGCTAGCGCTGCTCATCGGTCTAGCGCCCCAAGCATGACGGGATGATCGTGAGATCACGATCAGGTTCCGAATTGAGATCGTCCGGCATCGCCGCAAAGATACACCATCAGACTCCTCCATGGCACAGCGAGCAGATCGCGCCACCGGCGTGTGCGCTGTGAGACGACGATCGTGCCGCGTCGCTCGCAGAGGCTGTCACGACGATTTTGCTGCCCAAGGATCGTTGGCGATCCATCCGGGAAGCAACTGTTAACCACTCGCTCCCTATTGCTCGGCAGACATTTCAGAGTGAGTCTTGAGAATGGAAGCCAGGCGTTTTTCACGGGTCAATTTGTTGATGGCAGCATCGCCCGATGATCCCGAGGGGAAGCGTTTCGACGGCATCAGCGACAAGGGCGGTCAGCGAATTTCAGCAGCGACAGGCGCTCTCGATCGTCCGGCGCACAAGGGACTGGATGGCCGGCAGCCCGGTACACACCAGGCTGGTTATTCCGCGCCGGTTGTCGATCTCGGCGGCAACAAGCGGCTCTATATGGAGCCCAGGGGTAGCTCGGAGGCGAGCAACGCGCCCTCGAAAGTCGGCGATATCGAAAGCCCTGCCTGGCAAGAATACTTCTTCCTCGCACCCAACGTGCGTTTCACCCGCACGCCCGACTATGAGGCCAAGAAGCATCGTCCGCAGGACGAGCGTGTTGTCGAGCAAGGCGATGCGGACGCGCTCCCGACGCAGCAAGCCGTCGCGCAACCCATGGTCGACGAGGCGTCCGCCGCGCCCTCGCTCCTGGCATTGCCGGCATCGGTGAAAAGCCCCGCCTCCCAGCCGCTGACCGGCCGCGGAGCCGCCACGCAAAGGCCGTCACCGCCGGCTGCGGCTTTCGTTCCCTCGGGGGGTGCCAGAGAGAAGGTGCCAGTCGTTACGCCAGCGCCGCCGAGGACGGCCACAACGGGACGAGCAACCGCGCGCACGGTTGCCGCTGCGGGCGCCCAGATCAGACCGGCTGCTCCCGAAAAGCTGCGCTGGCCCTATCTTTCGGATCACGCCTTCTTCGAGGCCATGGCGCCCTATCTGGTCGATGTTTCGTCCCAGGCCCGGCAGGCCAACCCGCC
>NZ_RZRQ01000047.1:0-26268 GCF_003997785.1 Mesorhizobium sp. M7D.F.Ca.US.004.01.2.1
CTCGATAACTCTGCGGTAACGATGTCCCTATAAAACGGATTGCGAGGCGGACATATCGCATCCGCCCGGCGCTCCGGATCAGGTCTCGCGTACCGGAGCCCGTAAGTTTCGCAAAGTGTTTGAGTAGCGAAGCGCCATGCGTATCTGGCAAAGCCGCGTTCCCGATGGAGCGCGGTTTTTGCGTTTTGCCCTTCAGCGCGTTTCGAGGCATCGACCGCCCGGATCGTACTCCGGGATGCCTCACATGCGCCCGCGGGCGCCTTCCGGATCATAGGGTGAGTCGGCGACCACCTTCGCCGCGCGGCGCTCGCCACAAAGCCATCCGAACTGTCAGCTGTCGCATCGCGTATAGGCCGCGATCTTGCGCTTTGCCCTGCTATATTCCGATTGCAGCATTCGGGATCGGGACATGATCTTCGTTGATCAGCACGATCGGCGCATCGGCTCCCTCGACCCTGACGACCAGCAGGCGCAGGCTCCACGTCCCGGCCGTTCGGACAGCGGTCGAGTAGGCGGTGCCCTTGCCCTTGGCGCCATGGACCGGAATGCCGAACTGGGCGTCACCAGCCCCATTCGCATTGACATTGAGATGGCCACCGACCCAGAAACTGTCGGCCAGATCATCACCGAGGGCGGCCTTGACGCGGTCGTCGGCGCGAAGTCTGTCCATCGTCATGTGGTAGGCATCGCTGCCTTTCAGGACGTAGGGAATGCTGCCGACCATCGTCGCGCAGCCGCCGATCCCGACAACCCAGACGACAAGGCCGGCGATTGCCCAGTTGCGTTGCGTCTTGCGAAACTGCTCTGCGTCGCGCCAGGCGCGGTTCTGCCAGGCCCAGCGGCTGCCGCGCGCACCCAGCACGATGATCATGATGATGTTGACGACAGGAATCAGCGCCAGCAGCGCGACGAAGGTGCTGTTGCCGATGCCCCAGATCCAGTTGAGGAAGAAGGCGCCCCAGTTCCAGCGGTCGAGTTCGGCTGGAATTTCAGCCGGCTGGTTGAGCGGTTGTCCGGCCATCGTGTCCCCCATCGGTAACTGCACCGACTGGTTCTAGCGCATGCGCTCCTCGATGCGCAAAATCAAAGTTCTGCAACCCCGGTCAGGTCTTGTCGGACAGCCGGCGAAAATTCGCTTTCACGGCACGGCTTGCCGGCTTCAGCGCGGCGCTGATCGAGCGCTCCGCGGCGACACCGTTGAACAGCGACGGCGTGCGACCGGAAAAGACTTCCGGCCAGAACCGCGATGCCGACTGCAGGAAAGACATCTGCGCCGCAAACGCGCCTTCGGCCATAGCCGCGGTCTTCTCGTTCACCGCACGCGCGGTCTCCGTGCTCCATGGCTGGCTGCTCCCGCCATCCATGGCCATCAACGGCAGCCGCATCATCGCCACCAGCGGTGCCAGCATCAGGTCACCGCCAATGCTGGCCGCTTCTTGCGTCCGTCGGCTCTTGCCGGTCTTTCTCATGCAAACAAACCCCTTCTCGCAGCCGAATCAGCCGCTGCCCCACACACTACGCGCTGGGGATGGAATTCGTTCCCTCGTCGCTTCAGCATGTTCCCGAGGCCAGGCGTTCCCCTGCTGAGGAACGCCTGGTCCAGGGTCGAGCCCTACCGCTTGCGCAGGTCAGCCTGCGCCAGATCCAGCGCCTTCGAGATGCGGTCGCAGGCCATGTCGATCGTATCACGGGTCCAGATCAGCGGCGGCGACAGGATCATCGTGTCGCCGGTGGCGCGCAGCATCATGCCGTTGGCGATCGCGTGGTCACGCACGGTCACCGCCGCGCTTCCAGCCGGCAGGAACCGCTCCTTGGTCGCCTTGTCCTTGACGATCTCGATCGCGCCCATCAGTCCGATCGAACGCACCTCGCCGACCAGATCATGCCCGGCAATGCGCTCCTGCAACGCCTTGGCGAAGTAAGGGCCGGTATCGTTCCGGACGCGATCGACCAGCCCTTCCCGCTCGATGATCTCGAGGTTCTTCAGCGCCACGGCGCAGGCCACCGGGTGCCCGGAATAGGTATAGCCGTGATTGAACTCGCCCCCGTTCTCGACCAGCGTCGAAGCGATGCGGTCGCCGACCAGCAATGCCGACAGCGGCTGGTAGCCCGACGTCAGCGCCTTGGCCGTGGTGATGGTGTCGGGCTCGATGCCGAGCGTCTGGGCGGCAAACCACTCGCCGGTGCGGCCATAGCCGGTGATGACCTCGTCCAGCATCAAGAGAACATCGTATTTACGGCAGATGCGCTGCACTTCCGGCCAGTAGCTGACCGGCGGTATCTTCACGCCGCCCGCTCCCATCACCGGCTCGCCGATGAAGGCGGCAACCTTGTCGGCGCCGGCTTCGAGGATGGCATCCTCAACGGCCTTGGCCGCGCGCAGGCCGAAATCATGATCGCTCTCGCCGGGCAGCGCCAGTTCATAGGCATAGGGCATCATGACATGGACGATGTTGGGTACCGCGCCGCCGAGCTGCTTGTGCATGCCATCCATGCCGCCGAGCGACGTGCCGGCAACGGTCGAGCCGTGATAGGCCATCTTGCGCGAGATGATGCGGTTCTTCTCCGGCTTGCCCTCCAGCACCCAGTAGTGGCGCACGAGACGCAACGCCGTGTCGTTGGCTTCCGAACCGGACGAGCCGTAGAACACCTGGTTGACGTGCTTCGGCGCGATCTCCGCCAGCTTCTTGGACAGCAGCACCGGCGTCGGCGTCGAGCATTTGAAGAAGGAGTTATAGTAAGGCAGCTCCTTCATCTGGGCATAGGCGGCCTCGGCCAGCTCGTCACGGCCGTAGCCGATATTGACGCACCACAGCCCGGCCATGCCGTCGAGGATTTCAGCCCCCTCGGAATCGTAGATGAACGGCCCGTTGGCGTGGGTGATGATGCGCGAGCCGGCCTCGCGCAGTTCCTTGTGGTCGGTGAACGGGTGGAGATGATGTGCGGCGTCGATCTGCTGAAGCTGCTTCAGCGAATAATTCTGATAGGTCATGGATCTGATCTTTCCTCTGGATTCTATCCGGCCCAAGCCGGGGCGAATGCATCAGAGGATGGCAGGCGGTGAATAACCGATGCGGGCGCACAGCCGCAAAAGCTCGGCGCGCAGCGTGCGCGGTGACGGTGTCACCGCGACCCGCAATGCGCGAGCCTCAAATGCGCCAACCAACATCCTGACGAGAGCCATGGCTGGCACCTTAAGCAATTCCAGGAAAAGTGTGAAACGGTTTTCCCGGGAAAAGCGCGTAGCGCTTTCCCTCAGGGAATTGCGTCAAAACAAGAGAGCGAGCAAAGGGCGGTCGAGGTGAACCCCCCTTTGCGTCGGCGACACTCGGCCTGCCGGTTATGCCACCCCGCCCAGCGCCCTTTGCAGGAACACATATTTCATCGCCGTCTGCGCCGCCTGCGGCCGGCGGTCGCCGCGCCCGCCATGCCCGCCTTCTGTCTCCTCGAAGAACAGCGTCTTGGCATGGCCGGCTTCCTGCAAGCGGGCGGCCATCTTGCGTGCATGGCCGGGATGGACCCGGTCGTCCGCGGTCGAGGTGGTCAACAGCACCGGCGGATAGGCGGCAGCGGCGTCGACGTGCTGATAGGGCGAGTAGGCTGAAAGCCACTTCGCGTCTTCGGGTTTCGACGGATCGCCATATTCGGCCATCCACGAGGCGCCGGGCGGCAATTCGGCGTAGCGCAGCATGTCGAGCAGCGGCACCTCGATGATGACCGCACCGAACAGCTCGGGGTGCTGCGTCAGCGAGACACCGGTCAGCAAGCCGCCATTCGAACCGCCCTGGATGCCGAGCGAGCTTGCTGTCGCGATTCCGCGCTTGACGACGTCCTGCGCGACCGCTGCGAAATCGTCGAAGCCGTTTTGGCGATTGCCCTTCAGCGCCGCTTGATGCCACGCCGGGCCGAACTCGCCGCCGCCGCGGATGCAGGCCTGCACATAGGCATTGCCCTTTTCCAGCCACAGCCGGCCGCGCACACCGGCATAGCCGGGCAGCAGCGGCACTTCGAAACCGCCATAGCCGTAGAGCAGCGTCGGCACCGGACCCTTCTGATCGCGCCGCCGGACGACGAAATAGGGGATCATCGTGCCATCCTTCGAGCGCGCCTCGAACTGCTCCGAGATCAGCGGCGAGGCATCGAAACGCGCCGGCTGCGACTTCACGGTGGCGAGCGTCTCGCCATTGTCGTCAGACCAGATGATCGAGCTCGGCGTCAGGAAATCGGTGAAGGAGAATGAGACGGTCGAGCCGAAATGCTCGGCATGGCTGATGCCGACATTGCCGTTTTCGGGCAGCGCCACCGGTTTCAGAGACCAGCCGCCATCCCTGCGATCGCAGACGATGACCTTGCCGCGCACATTGTCCATCAGGTTGATGAACAGCCGGTCCTGCGTACGGGCAATGCCGGCGATGGAAACGCGATATGCGGGCTCGAACAAGGTTTCCACAGGTCCGAGCGCGCCGGTCTCGACCCAGTACGCCAGATCCAGCGAATAGAGGCCGTCAGGCTTGCAAACCGTGCCGTCGGGCGCTGTCCACGGACTGCGCACGCCGAACACGAGCTGATCCTTGAATATTGCCGTATCGGTCATGTCGTCCGGCAGTGGCAGCTGTTTGTTTTCGCCGGAAGGCAGCCGCAGGAAGATGTGTGAGGCGAAGAAATTCAGCGTCCGGGCCAAGATCAGATAGCGTCTGTCACCGTCGTACTCCAGGGCGGCACCAACAGCGAGATCCTCTTTCTGCGCCTCGAAGATCGGTGTCGCGTCCTCAAGCTTGGTGCCGCGCTTCCAGAGCTTGATCACGCGCGGATAACCGGAGTCGGTCTTGTCGGACTCTTCGAACGCGGCGGAAACAATCACGGTGTCCTTGTCGAGCCAGCCGAAGCCCGACTTTGAAGCGGGTGCGCGCAACCCGCCTTCCACAAAGGATTTAGTCGCGATGTCGAATTCGCGCATCTCGCTGGCGTCGCCGCCATCCGGCGACATCGAGACCAGGCAGCGGTTGAAGTCCGGATAGAGTCGGCTTGCGCCGCCAAAAACCCATTTGGTCCCCTCCTTCGCCGCAAGCTGGTCGAAGTCGATGATCGTTTCCCAGTCGGGCTTCTCGGTCTTGTAGGAAGCGACCGTCGTGCGGCGCCAGAGGCCGAGCACATTGGTCTTGTCCTGCCAGAAATTGTAGACATGGCCGGCAATGGCGGCGCCGACTGCGATGTTGTCCTCCGCCGTCATCAGGTCGAGCGCGGTCTGGAACGACGCCTGATAGGACGGATCGCCCTGCAGCTCGCCAACCGTGACCTCGTTCTGGCGATGCACCCAGTCGAGCGACTGCTTGGCTGTCCTGTCCTCCAGCCAGAGAAACGGATCGTCGGTCGAAGGAGCGGAATTGGGCGTCTTGGTGGCGGGCTTGGTCATGAGGTCTCCGATAAACGTGTCGCTTTTGGCACTGCCAACATCGATATGCCGTGTCCGGTATTCAATATGTTCAGCGCACGATTAAGGCTTTCCGCCGACCAACCAGGCTTGCGATGGCCAGCGCCAGGCACATCAGGCCAAGCGTGATCGGCAGACCTCTCGCACCCAAGATGTCCATGGCGGTGCCCGCCAGCGGCGGCACGGCGATGCCGCCGACGCCCCACATCAGCGAGAAGGCGGCATTGCCGGCGACCAGTGTCGAGCCGGTGAAGCGCTCGCCGAGCTCGATGATCGACATCGTGTAGATGCCGTAGGAAACCGCGCCCCAGACAAAGATCATCGGCCAGATCAGTGATGACTCGATGAGAAGCGGCAGGAGCAGGCAGCCGAGCACCGTGATCGCGACGCAGGCAAGCCGCACCAGGCGCGCAGAAAGCCTTTCGGCCAGCAGGCCGAGCGGCACCTGCATGGCGATGTTGCCGGCGATCATCACCGACAGCAGCGCCGACATGCGGGTCTCAGTGATGCCGTGATGAGTGCCATAGACCGGCAGCAAGGCCAGCGCGCCCTGCTCGAAGCCGGCGGCCACAACGACGGCAAACAACAGCAGCCAGGCCAGCGGCACGAAGCCCAGAACGGAAACCTGATGCCCGGCTTCGTCGACCTTCGGCAGCCGCGGCAGCACCGAGGCCAGGCAGATGCCGCACAGCACGAAGGCAAAAATGCCGACGAGGAAGGGCGGCCAGCCTTGCGTGCCGACGGCAAGCAAGCACAACGGCCCAGCCGCGAAACCGGCCGAGATGACCGTCGAATAGACACCCATGACGCGGCCGCGTCGCGCCGGCGGCGCCAGCGCGATCACCCAGATCTCGCTCAGCACATAGAGCGGATTGGTCACCACGCCGATCAGGAAGCGCAGCGGAAACCATAGGTAGACATTCTGCGTCCAGCCAATCAGCGCCAGCACGATTGCTGACAGAGCAGCACAAATGAGCGCGGTGCGCCCTGCCCCGAACCGGCGCGCCAGCGCCGGGATCAGCGGCGACGATAGGATGAAGCCGACCGGCGTCATCGCCGCCGACAGGCCAATCATCGCCGGAGAAACGCCCTGGCGCTGCAGGATGAAGCTCAACAGCGGATAGGACAGCCCCTGCGCGATGGCGAACACCGAGACGGTCGCGATCACACCGGTAATCGCGGCCCATTGCATCGTCTCGTCGTCGTTCGATTCCGCCAGAGTCATTGTGCGCACCATTATCGGGCTGCAGGATTAGCGATTGAGTTGGATGGTGGTAAGCCCCCGGCGGCCGAAAACCGCTTGCTCCAGACGATGCTTGTCAGGAGGCTGGGCTTGTCAGGAGGTTGGGCCTGTCAGGAAGCTCGGCGCACCGATGAGCGATACAGCGCGAACAACACCAGCACCGCGTCGAGGCCGGCGATCACGACCGGCAGGCCGAGCGGGCCGATGCCTTGCATGAGCAGGCCGGCACCGGGTGGGCCGACGATGCCGCCGGCACCCCACATCAGCGCAAAGGCCGCGTTGCCGGCGACCAGCACCGAGCCCTTGAACCGGCTGCCGAGTTCGACCAGCGCCATGGTGTAGACGCCGTAGCCGACAGCGCCCATCACCAGCAGCACCACCCAGATCAGCGGCGTCATGATCAACAACGGCAGCAGGGCTGCGCAGGTGGCGGTCGCCAGAGCACAGACGATGATCATGGCGCGGCCGCCAAAACGCTCCGCCAGAAGGCCGAGCGGAATCTGCAGCAGGATGTTGCCCAGCGAAAGCGCCATCACCAGCGAGGCCAGCACGGCTTCCGCCAGACCGTAACTGGCGCCGAAGACCGGGACCAGCGCATAGGTGCTCTGCTGGACCGCCGCCGAAACCAGAACAGCAAGCAGCAGCGCGGGCGCCACCTTGGCGAAGCCGACAAGGCCGCTGGCAGGCTGACCGTCATCCTCGAAACCGGTGAGCTTTGACGAGACGGCGTGCAGGATCACCGCACAGAGCGTGAAGCCGGCGACACCGACCAGGAAGGGCGCCCAGCCCGACGTGCCTAGCAGGGTCAGCGCGAATGGCCCGGCCGCGTAACCGGCGCCCATCAGCGTGTTGAAGACACCCATCACCCTGCCGCGACGCGACGGCGGCGCCAGCGACAGCGCCCACACCTCGCCCAGGATGTAGAGCGGGTTGATGACCACGCCGATGATGAAGCGGATGACGAACCAGGCCACCCAGTCCTGCAGATAACCGATGCCCAGGAAGCAGAGCGCGCCGGTCAGCGAGCAGCCGACCGCCAGGTTGCGTGCGCCGACCAGCCGCACCGCCGCCGGCACGAAGGAAGCCGACAGGATCAGGCCGAGCGGCATCATCGCCGCCGACAGGCCGATTAGTGCCGGCGACATGCCTTGTTTCTGCATCAGCAGTGTGAACAGCGGCGAGCTCAGCCCTTGCGCCGCGCCGAACATGGCAAGTGCCGCTGTGACGCCGGCAAGCGCTGCCCACTGCGTTCCCGCTTCGCCTTCGCTCGAGCCGGTCGCGACCATGCTGATGCTGTCATCCATATGAAATGCTGGCCATCCGGCCTGCAAGCCCGACTAGCTACGGGTTCGACTTGGGGAAAGGAAGGGCCGGCCACCGAAATCCGCTTGCGCCAACGAGCCCGTCCGGTTGGCCGAAGCCGAATGGTTCCTGATTGAACGGCGGCAAGTGCCCGGCTCGGCCGACGCTACGGAAAATACCGGGCGATAGCGCCCTTCTTGCCGTCGGCGTAAGGCTTCAACCACTTGTCATCGGTGGCGATCCCGTCATCGTCGGAAGGTCCCTTGCCGATCGTCCGGCGCCAAGCGCGGAACTTGTAGTGATCGAACACGTCGAGCATGTGCACCGCGTAGGCGGCGGCGAAGGTCTTGTCGCCCTCGACGATCACCAGGTTCTCGTCATTTTCGTAGGACGCCTTATAGCCGAGGTTATGGCTGCCGGTGATGACGGTGGCGTTGTCTTCCATCGGATCGATGATGACGATCTTGTCGTGCACGATCGCATGGCCGACGGTCAGCACCTCCGCCTGGAAATCGCGGGCGATCGTCGCGCCGGTCAGGTTTGCCGCCCGCACGATCGAGACGTTCGGCGCCTCCCAGACTTTCTCCGGAAAAACGAATGGCGACTTGCCGTCCTTGTTCGACTTGTGGGTGACCGGATCCTTGGTCGGCGCGACATAGTTGGGCATGGCGGTCTCGTCGCTGATCGCGCCCTGCACGATCAGCTTCGGATCGGCCATCGCTGCCGCCACCGCCTGGTCGACGATCGAGTTGTCGCCCAGCAATGAAGGATTGAACACCAGGAACAGCACCGCGCGCTTCGCCGCCTTGATGCGGGCAAAGACGTCCTCGAGGTCGACCGGCCGCACCGAGATGTCCTTCTTGTTGCGGTCGGGGTCGTTGGGTGAAAACCATACCGTCATGCCGTCCAGCGCCGCCGTGGCGCCGTTCAGCGAATTTGGCCTGTGGTTTTCCCGGCGGAAGGGCACGCCTTGCGTCTGCGCGACATGACCGGCGGCGCTTTCCGAGGCCGGCGGCGGGAACACATCGGCCTTCATGCGCTGCCAATAGGCGTCGAAGATCTCGGCCATATCAGGGTCGTCGCGGATGAAGGCGTTGTTGGACTGTCCGCAGATGCCTGTCGACGTCCAGTTGGTGCTGCCGGTCATCACCGCTTGCGGCTTGCCCTGGGGATCGCGGTAGACGGCAAACTTGTTGTGGCCGATGTGGTTGTTGTTGAACAGGCGGTCCGTCACCACGACGCCCGCGTCGTGCAAGCGCTTCCTGTATGGCGCGTTACCGGCGTCCCAGGCCTTGGTCTGGTCGTCCCTGCCAGAATTGGAAAGGATAACCTCGACGATATCCTTCGCGGCGATGATAGCATCGCACAATTCGTCATCGCCAAGTTCATAGAGCGCAAGCCTGACCGTGCCACCCTCGGTCTTGGCCCGTTTCATGAGACTGGTCAGCACATCTGGCACATCGCCGTGCAGATAGGCGCGTATCTTGCTGGTCGGATCCTGCAGGATCGCAGCGATCTTCTCGCGCTGCCCGACCTTGATGCCGGCCTCCTGCAACGCGTGCGACATCCATTGCGTCGACAGCACGCCATTGGTGAAGGCGACACGCGCCTTGCCGAACATCTGTCCGAGGAAGATTGGCGGACTGACCGCGCCGTGGCCGAGATAGCCCAGCGGCCGTGCCGGCCCGGTATAGGCGGGTTTGCCATCGACGACCTGATCGGGCCGCACCGGTACGGGATCGAGGCCAGGCTTCATGTCGCCCACCGGACGCACCCGGTAGGCTATCATCTCGCCGTCTGGCCTGACGTCGATGCTGTCGCGGCGCCGCCGCACGGTCAGATCGCGCCAGAATGTCTTCTGCACCGGCCAGACGCCGGTGTCCTGGGGAATCCATCTCGGATTGCGCTGTCCCTTGAAAGGCACCCAGGAGGCCAGGCAGCGTTCTACCCCGGTGTCGGGATAGATGCGCACGATCTCGAAGCCAAGGCAGCCCGAGATCATCCCGTCTATATCCCAGGAAAGGAACGCGACCTCGTTGTTCGTCGCGGCGCGCACTTTGACGACGTCAGGCATGACTGTCCCTCCAAAGACGTTAGGCTCGCAAGTATATCATAAGTAAAAGACGGAAGTGTAACGCACTCCACATAAGCGCATTCAGCCGACGGCTGCTCTCGGGCACTTCCGGGCGCATCGGCACGGCAGGGCGATGCCGTGGTCGCGCAGCTGCCGTCCCGGCATGTCGCTTCCCTCGCCCTAGTGGTCGCCGCCTCCGCAATGGCTGGCCAGCCGCCGGTCCATTATGCCGCCCGCTATCGCATCGCACGAGGACCATCATGACCGCCGCCCTACAACCCTTGGAACCGGCACTGGCCACCGACCGCGCCCGTCGCGGCGGCCGCGCCGGAAAGCGCGCCGGCGGCTCGGCCGCGTTCGAGCAGCCGGCTTTTCGCCAGCTGAAGAACCCGCTGACCCCAACCAGGCTGGTTTCGGACGACGAGCTGGAATCGATCCATCTCGCTTCCTTGCGCGTGCTGCGGGAAATCGGCGTCGACGTGCTGCATGACGAAGCCCGGAGCATCATGAAGGCGCATGGCGCCGATGTGCGCGAGGGCAGCGAGCGGGTGCGCTTCGACAGCGACATGATCCTCGAACTGGTGTCGCACTGCCCGTCGGAATTCACCATCCATGCCCGCAACCCGGCACACAATGTGCGCTTCGGCGGCAACAATGTGATCATCTCTATGATGGCGTCGGCGCCCAATTGCTCCGACATCGATCGCGGCCGCCGGCCCGGCAACCAGCAGGACTACCGCAACTTCCTCAAGCTCGCGCAGATGCATAACATCCTGAACTGCACGGGCGGCTATCCGGTTGAACCGACCGATATCCATCCGTCCGTCCGGCACCTCGAATGCATCCGCGATCTCAGCGTGCTTACCGACAAGGTGTTCCACATCTATTCGCTCGGCAAGGAGCGCAATGTCGACGGCATCGAGATCGCCAGGATCGCGCGCGGCATCAGCCACGAACAAATGCTCGAAGAACCGTCCGTCTTCACCATCATCAACACCAATTCGCCGCTCAAGCTCGATGTGCCGATGATGGAAGGCATCATCCAGATGTCGAGCAAGGGCCAGGTCGTCGTCGTGACGCCGTTTACCCTGTCGGGCGCCATGGCGCCGGTCACCATCGCCGGCGCGCTGGTGCAGCAGAACGCCGAGGCGCTGTCCGGCATCGCCTTCGCCCAGATGGTGCGCAAGGGCGCGCCCGTCGGCTATGGCGGCTTCACCTCCAATGTCGACATGAAGTCCGGTTCACCGGCTTTCGGCACGCCGGAATACATGAAGGCGCAGCTCGTCGGCGGCCAGCTTGCCCGCCGCTACAACATCCCCTACCGCACCTCCAACACCTGCGCCGCCAACACGGTCGACGCGCAGGCGGCCTATGAAAGCGTGTTCTCGCTGTGGGGCGCCATCCAGGGCGGCGGCAATCTGATGATGCACGCCGCCGGCTGGCTCGAAGGCGGCCTGCGCTGCTCCTACGAAAAGACCATTCTGGACATCGACCTGCTGCAGATGGTGGCCGAATTCCTGACCCCGCTCGACCTGTCCGACGAGGCGCTCGGCTTCGACGCCATCCAGTCGGTCGGACCGGGCGGCCATTTCTTCGGCACCCAGCACACGCAGGACCGCTACAAGACCGCCTTCTACTCGCCGATCCTCTCCGACTGGCGCAATTACGAGACCTGGGCGGAAGCTGGCTCGCCGACGGCGCTCGAAAAGGCCAACAAAGTCTGGAAGGAACGGCTTGCGTCCTACGAAGAGCCCCATATGGACCCGGCCATCCGCGAGGAACTCAACGCCTTCGTCGACAAGCGCCGGTCCGAGGGCGGCGCGCCGACCGATTTTTGATCGTCTGTGTTGTTGATGAACAGTCGACCCCCACTCCGTCGAGCTGCGCTCGACACCTCTCCCCCGATCGACGGGGGAGAGGAAAGGTGCGAGCTTATGCAGGCTGGCGCCCTTCCTTTCCCTCCAGAGGGGCCACCCGATTCAATCTCTTCAAAAACGGACCTATCTAAATGAAATCTCACGTAAAAGCGGTTGTCATCGGCGGCGGCGTCGTCGGCTGCTCGGTTCTCTATCACCTGGCCAAGGCCGGCTGGACCGACATCATGCTGATCGAGCGCTCGGAGCTCACCTCCGGCTCGTCCTGGCATGCGGCGGGCGGCTTCCACACGCTGAACGGCGATCCCAACGTCGCCAAGCTGCAGGCCTATACGGTGCAGCTCTACAAGGAGATCGAGGAAATATCAGGCCAGTCCTGCTCGCTGCATTTGACCGGCGGCGTGATGATGGCCGATACGCCCGAGCGCATGGACTTCCTGCGCCTTGCCCACGCCAAGGGCCGCTATCTCGGCATGGACACCGAGCTGATCACCCCGTCCGAAGCCAAGGCGATGTTCCCGCTGATGGACGAGACCAATTTCGTCGGCGCCATGTGGGATCCGGTCGAAGGCCATCTCGATCCGTCCGGCACCACCATCGCCTACTCCAAGGCGGCCAAGAAACTCGGCGCCGAGATCGTGCTGCGCAACCGCGTCGTTGAACTGACGCAAGAGGTCGACGGCACCTGGAACGTCGTCACCGAACAAGGCACGGTGAAGGCCGAGCATGTCGTCAATTGCGGCGGCCTGTGGGCGCGCGAGATCGGCCGCATGGTCGGCGTCGAACTGCCGGTGCTGGCCATGGAGCACATGTATCTCTTGACCGAGCCGATGCCGGAGGTCGAGGAATTCAACAAGTCGACCGGCCGCGAGATGATCGGCGTGCTCGATTTCAAGGGCGAGATCTACACCCGCCAGGAGCGCAACGGCATCCTGCTCGGCACCTATGAGAAGGCCTGCAAGCCGTGGTCGCCGGTCAACACGCCGTGGGATTTCGGCCATGAATTGCTCCCGCCCGACCTCGACCGCATCGCGCCGTCACTGGAAATCGGCTTCAAGCATTTCCCCGGCATCGAGAAGGCCGGCATCAAGCAGATCATCAACGGCCCCTTCACTTTCGCGCTCGACGGCAACCCGCTGGTCGGCCCGGTGCAGGGCCTGACCAATTTCTGGTGCGCCTGCGCCGTCATGGCCGGCTTCAGCCAGGGCGGCGGCGTTGGCCTCGCTTTGTCGAACTGGATGGTGCATGGCGACCCCGGCTTCGACGTCTGGGGCATGGATGTCACCCGCTTCGGCGAATGGGCAGGCCTGCGCTACACAAACGCCAAGGTGCGCGAAAACTATTCGCGCCGGTTCTCCATCCGCTTCCCCAATGAGGAACTGCCGGCCGCACGCCCGGCGCAGACGACGCCGCTCTACGACACGATGCTGGCCAACAATGCCGTCATGGGCGACAGCTGGGGACTTGAGACGCCGCTCTGGTTCGCGCCGAAGGGCAAGGAACCCAGGGATATCGTCTCCTTCCACCGCTCCAACGACTTCGGGCCGATCGGCGAGGAAGTGCGCGCCACGCGTGAGCGTGTCGGCGTCACCGAGATCGCCAACTTCGCCAAATACGAAGTGTCGGGACCTGCGGCCGAGGATTTCCTCAACCGGCTGATGACCAACCGCATGCCGAAGACCGGCCGCATCGTGCTGACGCCGATGCTCAACGAATTCGGCAAGCTGATCGGCGATTTCACCATCGCCAAGGCGGCCGAAGACCGCTTCATGATCTGGGGTTCGTCGGCGGCGCAGAAATACCACATGCGCTGGTTCGAAAAGCACCTGCCGAAGGACGGGTCGGTCCGCATCCACCGCTTTGACCAGACGCTGGTCGGCCTGTCGATCGCCGGGCCGAAGTCGCGCGACTTGCTTCAGAAGCTGGTCGATGTCGACATCTCGACCAAATCCTTCCGCTTCATGGATTTCCGCGAGATGGCTGTCGGCGGCGCGCCATGCCTGGTCAACCGCATCACCTACACCGGCGACCTCGGCTACGAAATCTGGATGGCGCCGGCCTATCAGCGCCTTGTCTATCAGGCGATCAAAGACGCCGGGGTGGAGTTCGGCCTGGTCGATTTCGGCATGCGCGCTCTGCTCTCCATGCGTCTCGAAAAGAACTTTCCGACCTGGTTCCGCGAGCTGCGGCCGATCTACGGACCGTTCGAAGGCGCGATGGATCGCTTCATCAAGCTGGAGAAAAACGACTTCATCGGCCGCGAGGCTGCCGCCAAGGAACAGGCCGAAGGACCAAAACTGCGCCGCGTTTCCTTCATCGTCGATGCCGCCGATGCCGATGTCATGGGCGACGAGCCGATCTGGGCCAAGGTCAGCAAGGACTACGGCACGGTTGAAAAGCCGCACGGCTATGGCGCGCCGCGCTTCGACAAGAGCGGCAAGGAAATACGTGGCTCCAAGGCTGCCGAAGGCGCGTCCGCCGTGCGCGGCATCGTCGACGGCGACTGGCGCGTGGTTGGCTGGGTCACGTCGGGCGGCTATGCCCACTATGTGCAGAAGTCGATGGCGCAAGGCTATGTGCCGGCGGCTCTTGCCGAGGACGAAAGTGCCGGACTGTTCGAGATCGAGATCCTCGGACACCGCCGACCGGCCCGCATCAACGTCGAAGCGCCCTTCGACCCTAGCGGCGAGAAGATGCGGACCTGATCATGGACAGCGCGGGGCCAAAGGGCAGCTTTGGCCGGCATCGCAAGATCATGCCGTTCGAGCCGGACTCTATCGAAGCGCTGCGCGACGCCTCCCGCCAGAAGGCAGTTGGGCTCAACCAGCATGTGCTGGGCTACGGCGCGCAGGCTGAGGCTGAATGGGCAGCGGCAGGCATTGCCGCTCCCGATCTGCCTGCCATGCGCCAGTACCGGCTGGAACGCATCCGCGCCGAGCTGAAGCGCCGCGGATACGCCGGCGCCCTGCTCTACGACCCCGTCAACATCCGCTACGCCACCGACAGCACCAACATGCAGCTCTGGGTGGCGCACAACCCGACGCGGCATTGTTTTGTTGCCACCGACGGGCCGGTGGTGTTGTTCGACTATTTTTCCTGCGAGCACCTGTCCGACCATTCCGGCGTCGTCGACGAAGTGCGGCCGGCGGTATCGTGGATGTATCTCTATGGCGGCGAACTGACCGAGCAGAAAGTCCGCCGCTGGGCCGCCGGAATCGTCGATCTGGTGAAAGAGCATGGTGGCGGCAACAGCCGGATCGCCATCGACCACATCAATCCGGAAGGCGTCGAGGAACTGGCTCGCCTCGGCATTTCCATCGGCAATGGCGAAGCGGTGATGGAGAACGCGCGGCTGATCAAGTCTCCGGACGAAATCCTGGCCATGCGCCGCGCCATCGTCGCTTGCGAAGCGGCGATGGGCGAGATGGAACAGGCGCTGAAGCCGGGCATTTCCGAGAACGAATTGTGGGCGGAACTTCATCGCGGGAACATCGCGCGCGGCGGCGAATGGATCGAGACGCGATTGCTCACGTCGGGGCCGCGCACCAATCCGTGGTTCCAGGAATGCTCGTCACGCAAGATCGAGGCTGGCGATCTTGTAGCCTTCGACACCGACCTGATCGGTCCCTACGGCTTCTGCGCCGACCTGTCGCGCACATGGCTGTGCGGCGATACAACGCCGACCAACGAACAGCGCGACCTGTTTCGCATCGCCGCCGATCAGATCGAACACAACACGGCTCTGATGCAGCCGGGCATCAGGTTTCGCGACCTTGTCGAACGCTCGGCGGTACCGCCCGGCGATTGCTTCCCGACCCGTTACGGCGTGCTTTATCACGGCGTTGGGCTGGCCGATGAATATCCGACGCTGCCGCATGCCAGCGACTGGACATCAGACACGCCGGACGGCGTGCTGGAACCAGGCATGGTGCTGTGCGTGGAAAGCTATATCGGCCGGCTTGGCGGGCGCGAGGGCGTCAAGATCGAGGAGCAGATCCTGATCACCGCGGCCGGCAACGAGCAGCTCTCAACCTACCCGCTTGACGAGCGGCTGCTCGGCTAGTCCGGCAATGGCCTCACGCAGCGCCTTGACCGTCTTTTCCGGCGTCGTTGCGGCGGTGATGTAAGGCAGGCCTTTGCGCCGTCCCGTCCAGCCGATGACCGCCACCTTTTTCGCCGCCGGCTCGAAGCGTTGCGCCAGTATCCAGCTCTCGCAGTCGATCGCCGCAACATCGGCCCTGCCTTCGGCAATGGCGACGATCGAAGCGCGATGGCCGCCGCTTTCGCTCCGCGAGGCAAAGATGTCCAGACTTTCGCCCATCACATCCAGGTCGCGTGTCAGTCCGAGAAACCCCGACATCGAATCGAGGCTGTTGAAGGTGAAGCGCTTGCCACGCATCAGATTGAGCGGGAGCAAGGGGCTGCCGTCCGCCGGCGATAGAACTTCCGGCCCCTCGCCTGTCCGCATCACCAGCGCGCTGGAATAGAGTTCGCCTTGCCCGCCTTCGTAGGCGTCGTAGCTGGGCTGGCCGATCACCTGCACATGCCTGGACAGGCCAAGCTCCATCGGCCCCCAGCAGGTCTGCGCGAACAACAGCGCCGGGTGCAGCCAAAGCTCGTGATAGTCGAGTTCATCCGGCGGCAGGGTCGCCGGATCGGGCGCGATCAATGTACCGGCAGCATCGCGAATACCGCCCGGCACCGACGGCAGGTCGCCATTGCTGCGCACCAGGGTTTGCGGCGCGTCGATACCTTTTTGCCGGAAGGCATCGCGCAATCGTGCCCATTGCGCGTCGACCTCGCCGCGCACTTCGGGCCAGTCATACATCGGCAACGCCGCAACCAATTCACTCATGCCGACACTCAATCATCATGTCTGGAAAAAGGATCGCAAAAACGCGGCGTCCAATCAGAATTGGCCGACGCGGATCCCGGATAGGCCGGAATTATTCCTTCGGCGGCTCGGCGGGGACCGGCGCACTGCCCAGCCCGCTGATGCTGCGCGCCCTGATGCGCGGCTTGAAGGCCCTGCCCGGCTCCGGCGCACGTCGCAGCACCGGGTGCACGATCGGCTCTTTCGCCTTGAAGGCATAGGCTTTTATCAGCGCGAAATAGTTCGGATAGGCATAGCCATTGTTCATCCGCAGCCATTCCTCACGGCGGTCACGAAACAGCTTGGGCAGCTTGTACCAGGCCACGGTCGGGGTCTTGTGGTGGACGAAGTGCAGATTGTTGTTGAGGAACAGGAACGACAGCGGCGAGCGCTCGACGATCACCGTGCGGCCTTCCGGATGTTCCGACCATTGATGCTCGGCGAACGTACGGATCGAGATCAGCGACTGGCCGAGCCAGACCGGGACCAGAATGTAAAGCCACAGCGGGATGCCGAAGCCGAACTGGACGATCGGCAGCACGACAGCCAGGCCGATCGCATGCAGCAGCCAGGCCTTGCGGATCGCCTTGTCGCCCGCAATCATCTGCTTGGCGTCGTCGATGAAGAAGCCGACGCAGGACAGCCAGGGGCCGAGCACGAAACGGCCGGCCATGGTGTTGTTGATCTTGAGCAGGAATTTCATCGTCGGCGGCAGCTCGTCATGCTGCCAGAGTGCTTGATAATAGCTCTCGGGATCGTCCAGTGGATCGGTCAGCCGCTCGTCGGCGTGATGGCGCAGATGAATGGTCTTGAAGCGGCGGAATGGCCAGACCAGACCGATCGGCAGAAACACAAAGGCTTCGTTGACCCGCGCGTTGCGCGTCGGATGACCGTGCAGCACTTCGTGCATGATCGAAGATTGCAGTGCGGCGGTGAAAGCCAGGACGGCGAGCGCCAGGACGGGGTAGGATGGCCAGAGCAGGAAACCGGTGGCGAGCCATGTTGCGTAACAGAAGAAGGCGAGTACCACGGTCGGCCACTCGATGGCCGGTACGCTGTGTCGCCTGATGCTCTTGCTCGTCATGCTATCGACCACTGTCCCTCAGTCGCCGGAACCCCAATTGGTTCCTGACAGTATTGTGTCAGGAGAAATGATTCCACTCAACGAGACAAAGTGCACAAACTGTTGCGATTGCGCATTTTTGACCGCACATGTTATACATTGTAAACAGACTTAGGGATTCATTTACGCCTGAGATGCGCTTGGAAGCGGTTCGGCGCAAATTTTTCCTCAATCGGCTTGGAGCACGGACATGGACAAGCGCGACCTGTCGACGATCTTCCGCGAACGCCTGAAAATGCTCTTGACACGCTCCGACCTCAACCAGTCGGCCTTCGCGACTGCGGTTGGCATCGACCGCTCGGCGCTGTCGCAGCTGCTGTCGGGCGCCTCGACCCGCCTGCCCCGCGCCGAAACGCTGCTCAACATCGCCGCCGAGTTCAAGGTGTCACTGGACTGGCTTCTCGGCCTCAGCCAGGACGAGGGCCTCACGGGCGAAATCCGCGAGAGCCTGGAGATCGAGGAAGCGCCCGACGGTTTCGACCGCACGCTGCTGGCCAAATGGCATGCCGAGGCGGCCGGCACCAAGATCCGCTACGTTCCAGCCGGCATTCCCGATCTTCTGCGCACCGAAGCGCTGGTCGACTACGAGGCGGGCATCGCCAACAAGAGCCGCCTCGCCCAGGCCGGAGAAACCCAATACCGCATCGACTATAACAGGCGGCCGGAAACCGACATGGAAGTCTGCATGCCGCGCCACACGCTGGAGATCTTTGCCCGCGGCCTGGGTGTCTGGGATCGTTTCCCGGAAGCCGACCGGCGCGCCCAGTTGCTGCATATGGCGACGCTGCTCGACGACCTCTACCCGACCTTCCGGCTATTTCTCTATGATGGGCGGATGCGCTATTCGATCCCCTACACCATCTTCGGCCCCTATCGTGCCGCCATCTATGTCGGCGACATGTATCTGGTGCTCAACGCCACCCAGCCGATCCAGACACTGATCCAGCACTTCGACAATCTGATCCGCGCCGCCGACATCAATGCGCACGAGGCGTCCGGCTTCGCGCACAGACTGGCCGGCATGTCGTTCCCAACAGGGACTGTCTGAGCTTCCAATCATGGTCCTCTGGCAAAGCCTAAGATTTAGGCAGGACCCGATAAAAAACGACGGCGACCGCTCCGAAGGGCGGCCGCTATTTTTGTTCGTCATTGTTCCGGAGAGGATACCAAGGGTCGCAGCTCAGCGCCGGCTGAACAGCAGGCTGGCAACAAGCCCGAGCACCACAAGGCCGACCGCGGCGGCCGCCGCCGGATGGTCGCGGGCCGACTTCTCGATCACCCTGCCCTGTTTGCGGATTGCCGGCATGGCATCGCGCAGACGCCCGGCAAGATCGGAATAGGTGTCGAGCGCGGCATCGCGACCGTCCTCGTAATAGGCGCCGCCGCGCCTCGCCACAGCCCTCCTCAAGCTGGCCAATTCCTTGGTGAGAGCCGCGACCTGCTTGTCGAGGTCGATGTCCGAGAGGGTCGAAAATGATGCCATGATGTGTTTCCTTCACTTGCAGAAGGAAACGAAACGCCTCACCGGAAGACGGGTTCCGGTTTTCGAGATATCGATGTCGCTTCGGGCTGCTCTATCTCTTTGTTTTCACGCAATTCCCAAGGGAAAGCGCCATGCGCTTTTCCGGGAAAACCGTGTCACACTTTTCCTGGAATTGCTTTAGCGCACCTGGTCAAGCAGGCGCTTGCATTCCAGGAGGTCGAACAGCGCCTCCTGTAGCAAGGCCCGATTGTCGCGCGAGAGCTTCGACGCGTCCGGCTGCACCGGACCGTCCTCGTCGCTCTTGCCCAGGCCGAAAAAGCGGCGGCTGGGCTTGACCCGCGGCTGGCCAACCAGTTCGTCATCCATGCCGCGCGGCTGGGCTGCAGGCGTCAGCGGCACCTGATCGGCCTGCCTGCGCTGCGAGATCGCCTCGACGGCGGCCATGTCACCATTGCCGATGGCGACCAGGAAATGATTGCCATTCTCGCGCAACAGTTTCTGCACGCCCTTGATGGTGTAGCCCTGGTCGTAGAGCATGTGGCGAATGCCCTTGATCAGTTCGACATCCTGCGGCCGGTAGTAACGACGACCGCCGCCGCGCTTCATCGGCTTGATCTGGTTGAAACGCGTTTCCCAGAAGCGCAGCACATGCTGCGGCAGATCGAGATCTTCGGCGACCTCGCTGATGGTACGAAAGGCGTCGGGGCTCTTGTCCATGGGCGAATCCTCACGCTGGACGACGATCCGGCTTACCCTGCCGAATCGGGTCTTATTTCAGCGGTTTATGAAGCAATATTCAAGCCCGGCGTCATGGCGGCGGCGGTTTTCAACCGCGCAGTGGGCTACTTGCCGCTTTTGGCCTTGCCGCTTTGGTGGGAGCGCAGGATACGGCTCTTCAGCACGTTCGACGACTTGAAGGTCATCACCCGGCGCGGCAGGATCGGCACTTCTTCGCCGGTCTTGGGATTGCGGCCGATGCGCTCGTTCTTGGAGCGGACGTGGAATGTAGCGAAGGACGACAGCTTCACTGTCTCGCCGCGGACGATCGCTTCGCAGATTTCGTCCAGCACCGCTTCGACGAGTTCGGCCGATTCAGTGCGCGACAAGCCGACCTTCCGGTAAACTGCCTCGGCAAGGTCGGCGCGCGTAAGTGTCTTTCCCCCCATGCGACCGTCCCATCAGCTCAAAACATAAAATTCGGCACAACAACGGCAGAGCCTAAGTAATTGATCCGGCAAGGTCAAGGACCGAAACCGGACCGTTCGGCACTTACCAGCGAACCAGAACAGCGCCCCAGGTGAAGCCGCCACCCATCGCTTCCAGGAGGACGAGATCGCCCTTCTTGATGCGGCCGTCGGCGACGGCCACCGAAAGCGCCAACGGCACGGAAGCTGCCGAGGTGTTACCGTGCAAATCGACCGTAACCACCACCTTTTGCTCGGCTATCCCGAGCTTCTTGGCGGAAGCGTCAATAATTCGTTTATTGGCCTGGTGCGGTACGAACCAGTCGAGATCGCCGGCTGATATACCGGCCTGCGAGAACGTCGCCTCGATGACGTCGGTGATCATGCCGACCGCATGCTTGAAGACTTCGCGGCCCTCCATCCGGAGGTGGCCGACCGTGCCCGTGGTCGACGGCCCGCCGTCGACAAAAAGCTTGTCCTTGTGGGTTCCGTCGGAGCGCAGGCTGGCCGCCAGGACGCCATGGTCGGCGATCGTGCCCGCGCCCTCGCCCGCTTCCAGGATCAAGGCACCGGCACCGTCGCCGAACAGCACGCAGGTCGAGCGGTCGCTCCAGTCGAGAATGCGCGAGAATGTTTCCGAGCCGATCACCAGGACGCGCTTGGCCTGGCCGCCACGGATGTAGAGATCGGCGGTGGCTACCGCATAGACGAAGCCGGAGCAGACCGCCTGCATGTCGAAGGCAAAGCCGTGATGCATGCCAAGCCGGTTCTGTATCTCGACAGCGGTGGCCGGAAATGTGTTGTTGGGCGTCGAGGTCGCCAGCACGATCAGATCGATGTC
This sequence comes from Mesorhizobium sp. M7D.F.Ca.US.004.01.2.1, assembly GCF_003997785.1. Lineage (NCBI taxonomy): Bacteria > Pseudomonadati > Pseudomonadota > Alphaproteobacteria > Hyphomicrobiales > Phyllobacteriaceae > Mesorhizobium > Mesorhizobium sp. M7D.F.Ca.US.004.01.2.1. Next base: position 21,429 of record NZ_RZRQ01000047.1, read on the forward strand.
GGCGGGCGTAAGACCCGCATTGGCAAGTGCGGCACGCGCCGCCGCTTCTCCCAGCGAAGCCGTCGTCTCGTCATCACCTGCGATATGGCGCTGGCGAATACCGGTGCGCTGGGCGATCCACTCGTCGGAGGTTTCGACCATGCCTTCGAAATCGGCATTCTTCATGATTCGGCGGGGCAGCGCGGCGCCCGTGCCGCGCACGACTGATCTGATCAAAGTTCTTTCCTATTCCTTTGCGTCGGTAACGACGTCGGATTTCCTAGATGTCAGGGCATGCGGGTTGCGCGCATGGAACAGGTCCAGGTCGGCCTCGATGCGGTCGAGCAGATTGTTGCGTACCATGTCATAGCCAAGCTCGATCGCTGCGGCGAAACCGTCCGAATCTGCACCACCATGGCTCTTTACCACGATGCCGTTCAGCCCCAGGAAGACGCCGCCATTGGAGCGGCCGGGGTCCAGCTTCTCGCGCAAGCGATCAAAGGCGCCCTTGGCAAAGAGATAGCCGATCCTGGCCATCAACGTCCGGCTCATTGCCGCGCGCAGATAGCCGCTGACCTGCCTTACCGTACCTTCGGCCGTCTTCAGCGCGATGTTGCCGGCAAATCCTTCGGTGACAACCACATCGACCGCACCCTTGCCGATGTCGTCGCCCTCGACAAAACCATGATAGTTCATCGAGGCCATATTGGCTTCGCGCAGCATGCGCCCGGCCTCCTTGACCTCTTCCTGGCCCTTGATCTCCTCAACCCCAACATTGAGCAGACCGACGCTGGGCCGGGCAATGCCGAAGACCGAGCGCGCCATGCCGGTGCCAAGAATGGCAAAGTCGATCAGCTGATGCGCATCGGCGCCGATGGTGGCGCCGACGTCCAGCACCACGCTTTCGCCGCGCAATGTCGGCCAAAGTGCTGCGATCGCCGGGCGTTCGATGGTGGCCATGGTACGCAGGCAGAATTTCGACATCGCCATCAGCGCGCCGGTGTTGCCGGCCGAGATGCAGGCGTCCGCCGTGCCGGCCTTGACCGCTTCGACGGCCTTCCACATCGACGACTTCCAGCGGCCGTGGCGCAGCGCCTGGCTCGGCTTGTCGTCCATCCTGACCGCTATTTCGCAATGGAAGAACTCACTGACCTCGGCGAGTTTGGGAAACTTGGCGAGTTCCGGGCGCACGACCTCCTCACGCCCGTAGATGACGAAGCGGATGTCGGGACGGCGGGTCGCGACCGTCATGAGCGCCGGAATAACCACGGCTGGTCCGTGATCGCCGCCCATGGCATCGATGGAAATCCTGATCACGCGGTATTTATCTCACGGTTAGGCGGCAGATCGCTTTAGCGCTCGCGAAGGTTCGGCGAAAATAACGGTTTTGGGCTGCCGCACAACCGACTTTTCCGTCGCGGGCGAGGTTTTCAGGATTTTCCCAGCAAGGATCGCAGTTTTTGCTGAAATTCATTCTCCGCCGGTTCGGTCTCGCTGCCGGCATTCAGCGACGCGCCCTGCTTGCGCGGATAGGGGTCGATGGCCAGTCCGAAGTACTGTTCGGCAAGTGCCCCGACATCGATCGTGTCCCCGGAAAATGTTTCGGGACTGTCAGGGCCTTCCGCGTCGAGCAGGATCTCGCCGCCGCCGTCGAAACCCTGCCGTCCAAGCTTGGAGTCTTCAGGTAGCAACAGAGCTTCGACCGGTTCGTCGATATGCGCTTCGACAGGCTCGAGCGTGACGATGCAAGCCTGGGTGATGTCGGCTTCGATGCGACCGCTGATCTTCACGCCATTGCGCTTCCATGACGCCACCAGAAGCTCTGCGCGATAGGATTCGACCGAAATCAGCCCATGCTCCTCGGCCAGCGCTGCACGCTGTGCGGCATCGGCCTCGATAACCACCGGCAGACCTTTCTGCGGCAGGCGCGTGACGTTGGCGCGGAAGGATACCGGGCTTTGCGGGTCAATGTGCTTCATTGTTCACCTCCCTTGGCGACGGAAAGGCCAGCGTGCCGGAGACAATCGATTCGGGTGTCTGCGCGGCCAGCTGGTTGCAGGCGTCGGTGACATAGTCGGCCAGCAGCGATGCTTCCGGCCAGGCGCCGGCGTCGGGCCGGACATTGCGGGCAAGGGCTGCGGTGAGCCCGTCACGGTCGTTTCTTTCCAGGGCATCGTCATAGGCGGCGGTTCGGCCATAAAACATCTTTGCCAGCTTTTTCATGCGTTTGGGCACGCCAACGTCGCCAATGCCCAACTCCCGCAGCGAATGATCGACGTCGAGGAAGAACTCGTCGATCAGCACCTGAGCGACCTCTTGCGCCACGCCGCCCTCACCGCGCAACCGATGCTGGAACAGGAACATGTGCAACGACAGCATCTCGAAACGGCCGAGCGGCGTGTCTGGCACATTCCAGTGGGAATAAAACACGATCTGCCGCGCCGCCGCCACGATTTGTGCGTAAAGCGCCTCGGTGATAGCGCGGTTGGCGTGGCGTTCGCGGCCAAAAAAGCGCTGGAACATTGGGGATGGTCTCCTGGGGACCGTTTGTTGAAGTGGCCTTGTTGCATCGGCAAGCAAGCTGGTTTACCGGTTTCGCGGCCCAGCGCAAGTTGCGGCCAGCTAATGGAGTTGTTGTTGCGCGCGCTGAATTTCAAGTCGACCTTCTCGTCCAGGCCCGCTGGCGCAATCTCGCTGCTGGTGATTGTTTCGGCGCTGTCCGCCTGCCACACCAACAAGATGATCGGTGACCTCAGCCCCAGCGAGACGCTGACGCAGGGTTACGTCATCGACCAGCAGGCAATCGATTCGGTACCAGTCGGTTCCAGCCGCGAGCAGGTGTTGCTGGCGCTCGGCACGCCGTCGACGACGGCGACCTTCGACAACGAGGCCTTCTATTACATATCGCAGACGCGCAAGCGCTACGTCGCCTTCGACAAGCCCAGGCTCATCGATCAGAAGGTGCTGGCGGTCTATTTCGGCGCCGACGGCCGCGTCACCCAGATCGCCAATTACGGGCTGAAAGACGGCAAGATGTTCGACTTCGTCTCACGCACCACACCGACCGGCGGCAAGGACCAGAACTTCCTCAGCCAGATCATCAACGGCGCCAGCAAGCTGGCGCCCGGCATCCCAGGCGGCGGCACTCCCTGATCTCCAGACTCTGAAGTTCCCCTCCGGGAAGCAGTAACATCTCAGGCGACCAAAAACCCGCGGGAGCAATCCTGCGGGTTTTTGTTATGGCCAAGCAAGCCCGGCTTGCCAGCAATGGGGCAAGCCCGTATCAAACCCCGGGATTTTGGGGTTTGAAAATGAACAGTGGCGAACGCGCAGCACCGGACGGCTGGATGGCCACGGGGACGCCCGACCGGCAGATCGTCACATCCGATTGGCTTGCCATCGATCCTCCGGCAATCGACGGCGTCAGGATCAAGGAAATCAGGCCGGTCGCGACGTCCAACGGCTACCTGACCGAGGTGTTCCGGGATGAGTGGGATCTCGATCAATTGCCCGTCGGCCAGGTCTTCCAGCGCACGATGTATCCGGGTGCGGTGACCGGCTGGCATGCACACAAGGTGACGCTGGATCGGCTTTTCTGTTGTGTCGGCAGTGTGCGCATATCGCTCTATGACGGCCGAAAGGCTTCGCCCAGCTTCGGCACGGTCTGGCACAAGATCGTCGGCGCATTGCGACCGGCGATCGTCGTCATCCCGCCAGGCGTGTGGCACGGTGTGAAGGCGCTCGGGCCGGAGATCGCCCTGCTGCTCAATCTCGTCGACAAGGCTTATGCGTATGACGCACCGGACCATTGGCGCCTGCCGCCGGACACGGAACACATCCCCTATAAGCTGGTATAGCGTGGAACGACCCGGCCAGTCCGATGCAACCGGGCAGAACACGCCGCTCGTCTCGGTGGTGATCGCAACCCATAACCGCCCCGCCGCCTTGCGACAGGCGCTGCGCAGCGTGCTGGGCCAGACCCTGCAGGACTTTGAAATTCTGGTGATTGGCGATGCCTGTCGCCCCGACACGGCGGCGGTCATCGCCGAATTTGGCGATCCGCGCATCGTCTATGTCAACCTGCCGGTCAATTTCGGCGAGCAATCCGGCCCCAACAATATCGGCTTTGCCAGGGCACGTGGCCGGTTCGTGGCCTTGCTCAACCATGACGACCTCTGGTTTCCGGACCATCTCGCGGCGATGACCGGCTGGATCGATGCGACCGGCGCCGATATCGTCATTGCTCGCGGTGCCATCATCGAACCTGCGCGGGTGAAAGGCGATCCTCTCAAGACCTCAATCTACGGGATGGGCAAGGGCGGGTTTTATGATCCCGTCATCACAGCCGGATACGGATCGGCACAGATGGCCAGGCGGGCATCGCTGGGCTGGCTCGGCCCCTGGCGCCCTGCCAGCGAATGCTCCTGCGAAAGTTCGCAGGACTGGCTCTTCCGGGCCTGGCGAAAGGGAGCCGCGATCGCGACCATGCCACACCTGACGGTGCTCAGTATCTTCTCCGGCCAGCGCAGTGGCAGCTACGTCGAAGACACGGCGGTGGAACAGGAAGAACTTGCCAGCGGCATGCTGATGCCGAACGATCTGCGCGTCAAAGTTCTTGCCGCAGCGGCGGCCCCCTCTCGCCTGAAGACATCCAGCTATCTGAAACGCAGGCTTTGGGCCGCGTGCGGTATCCATCCGAGATCCGTCGAGTTTCGCCGCAAATACGGGCGCGGCGCCTTCGTCACCAGGCTACGTGAGATACGCGGCCTGCCGGCGATGCCCGCGCGAGAACCAGGGGGGGACGATTTGCTGGCCCGCTACCGCAAGCTTGCCGAGAGCGATGGAGCCAAGCCGAACGGTG
>NZ_RZRQ01000480.1:0-3307 GCF_003997785.1 Mesorhizobium sp. M7D.F.Ca.US.004.01.2.1
CCAGCATGTTGCCTTTCAGCCATTCGGTCATCAGGCCGACGACCGGTTCCTCGGTCGGACCGAACTCGGTCGAGGACGCATGCTCCACGCCGGCCAGCGACCGCGCCGCCTCGATGCAAGCCATCTGCATGCCGAAGCAGATGCCGAAATACGGCACTTTTCGCTCACGCGCGAATTTCGCCGCCAGGATCTTGCCTTCGGAGCCGCGCTCGCCAAAGCCGCCGGGAACCAGGATGCCATGCACCTTTTCCAGCCAGGGCGTCGGATCCTCCTTTTCGAAGATCTCCGATTCGATCCAGTCGAGTTTGACCTTGACGTGGTTGGCCAGGCCGCCATGCGAGAGCGCTTCGATCAGCGATTTGTAGGCATCCTTGAGGCCGGTATATTTGCCGACCACGGCGATAGTGACCTCGCCTTCGGGATTGTGGATGCGGTTGGACACCGCCTGCCAGGGCTCCATGCGCGGCTTCGGCGCCGGATCGATGCCGAAGGCGGCCAGCACTTCCGAATCGAGCCCTTCCTTGTGATAGGCCATCGGCACATCGTAGATATGCGGCACGTCGAGCGCCTGGATCACGGCACTTTCGCGCACATTGCAGAACAGTGACAGCTTTCTGCGCTCTTCCTTGGGGATGGCGCGATCGGCGCGGACCAGCAGGATGTCGGGCGCGATGCCGATGCCGCGCAGTTCCTTGACCGAATGCTGGGTCGGCTTGGTCTTCAACTCGCCCGCCGTCGGGATGTAGGGCATCAGCGTCAGATGGACGTAGACGGCGTTGTTGCGCGGCAGGTCGTTGCCGAGCTGGCGTATAGCCTCGAGGAACGGCATCGCCTCGATATCGCCGACCGTGCCGCCGATCTCGCACAGCACGAAATCATAGTCGTCATTGCCGTTGAGGACGAAATTCTTGATCTCGTCGGTGACATGCGGAATGACTTGCACGGTGGCGCCGAGATAGTCGCCGCGCCGCTCGCGCTCTATGATGTTCTTGTAGATCCGGCCGGTGGTGATGTTGTCCTGCTGATTGGCGGAGCGGCCTGTGAAGCGCTCGTAATGGCCAAGATCGAGATCGGTTTCCGCACCGTCGTCGGTGACGAAAACCTCGCCATGCTGATACGGCGACATCGTGCCCGGATCGACATTCAGGTAGGGATCGAGTTTTTTGATGCGTGCGCGATAGCCTCGCGCCTGCAGGAGAGCCCCAAGGGCCGCTGCGGCTATGCCTTTTCCAAGTGAGGAAACCACGCCGCCTGTGATGAATACATATCGCGCCATGGGAGTCATCGCTTAACGCGGCCGGATTGATTCCGCCAGAGAAAAAACCACCGCGAAGGTTTTTTCCCAAGAAGGCGCTCGGGTCGTGAACAGGGCAAAACAAAAGGGCCGGCTGAGCCGGCCCTTTCGGCAGAATGATGGAAACGTCAGATGATAACGACCTTGGTGCCCACCCTGACGCGGCTGTAGAGGTCCATGACGTGCTCGTTGATCATGCGGAAGCAGCCATTCGAGGCGCTGGTTCCGATCGACTGCGGTGCGATGGTGCCGTGGATGCGCAGATGCGTGTCCTTCTTGCCGTCATAGAGATAGATGGCGCGCGCGCCGAGCGGGTTCTGGCCACCGCCGGGCATGCCGTCCTTGTACTGGCCGTAATGCTTCGGCTCGCGCTTCTGCATGTCCAGCGTCGGGATCCAGCGCGGCCATTCCTGCTTGTCGCCGACCGCTACCGTGCCCTTGAACTGCAGGCCTTCGCGGCCGACCGCAATGGCGTAGCGGCGCGCGGTGGAGGACGATTCGACGAGGTAGAGGCGGCGCGCGCTGGTGTCGATGACGATGGTGCCCGCATCGTAACCGGTGAATTCCACGTCTTGCGGCACAAATTCCGGCTTTACCTTGAACTGCTTCTTGGCTTCCCTCTTGGCGAGAGCCTGGTCGAGAGCCCGTGTCTCGGGAAGATATGAGATCGACGACCCGGACGAGGTGCCGCCGAAGAGACCGGCGAACAGACCGCCGCTGCTCGGCTGCTTCTGGCCGATGACCTCGCTGCGCAGCTCGCCATTGTTGCCGGTCAAGGCGACGTTCATCGCTTCCGCCGGAAGCGGCTCGGCCGACTGGATCGGCGCGATCGGTTCGATTGGCTCGATGATCTTGGCAGCCTGCTTCTTGGCCGGCTTGGCATCGGCCACCTCGGCTGCCGGCGCGCTCTTGCCCTTCTTGGCCAGGAACGCCTGCCGTTCCGCGTCGGCCTTGGCCTTGGCCGCCTCGCGCATCGCCAGTTTCCTGGCTTCGAGCGCCTTGGCTTTGGCGGCTTCCTTGTCGGCAACGATCTTGGCCTCGATCTTCTTGATCTGGGCGAGGTCGTCCGGCGTCGGGTTTTTCTTCTTCTTGAGAAGCTTCAACTGCGTCGCATCACTTTTGACGGCGACGTTGATGGCGGAGGTTGTTTCAACCGAAGGCTGTGCGGCCATATTGGCCGGAACGCCAGCGAAAGCGGGGGAACTCATGCCGAGTGCGGCGCAAAGTCCCAGGAAAATGAAGCTGCGAAGCTGCATGGCGAAGATCCGATCGTTCTATGCTTGTTGCCCACGGCGTCGCCCAGCGCCCCCCAAGGGCGCCGGAAATGCCGCGCGCAATCTATAGTCGAATAAGCGCGGGGGCCTCAAGCGTGAGGTCGTGCCTCACCCAGTCGAATCTTTGTGATCCTGCTGCATTTGCCGCGACTGTGTTCAAACGAGCACAGATCGCGGCTTCAGGCGCCGAAGACTACTGGTTCGGGACCTGCGGAGTCGCCGGCGCGGCAGGAGCGGCGCCATTGGTTGCCGGCGGCGTCGAACCAGCGGCAGGCGCCATGGCCGGGGCAGTCGCCGGAGCCGCAGCGTCGTTGCCGGATGGCGGCGTCGGCTTGGCGTTACCGGCAGGCGCCGGGGTGGTCGTGCCGGGCAATTGGTTGAGCACGCCCTTGCCGGCACCATCCGATGTCGCCGGCACTCGGTCGAGGATGTCGATCGGCTTCTCGCCGTAGCGGGCAACGATCGACAGTGTCAGCGACGTGGCGAAGAAGGCAGCCGCCAGGATCGCCGTCGCACGCGTCAGCGCATTGGCCGCGCCGCGCGCGGTCATGAAGCCGGATCCGCCACCGATGCCGAGGCCGCCGCCTTCGGAACGCTGCAGCAGCACTACGCCGACAAGGGCGAGCACGACCATGAGATGGATGACGATCAGTACGGTTTCCATAGTTTATCCTGGCAAGGCCTTGCCCGGCCGCGGACACGACCGGTGAATTGGAGGCGGCTCAATACAATGCTTTGA
>NZ_RZRQ01000481.1:0-3304 GCF_003997785.1 Mesorhizobium sp. M7D.F.Ca.US.004.01.2.1
GCGCGATAGAAGGTCACCTGCTCACGATAGACAGGCTTGCCGGACTTGCGGCCGATCTCGAAGACGCGGCCGACATGCGGCAGCACGGCGGAGAGGTTCTGCCCAAGCGCCGCGCTGGCGGAGATGGCCAGCATCGCCTCGGCCGAGCGGTTGACGATAGTAACGATGCCGTAGGGATCGACGCCGATGACGCCTGCGGTGACGCCGGCAAGCACGGCTTCCGAGAAGCGGCGCCGTTCGTCGATCAGGTCCTTGGCCGACAGGATTTCGTTGCGCTGTGATTTCAGTTCCAGAAGCATCTTGTTGAACGTGTCGCCGAGCGAAGCGACATCGCCGTCCGAAGGCCTGACGGGAACCGCAACGTCGAGATTGCCGGTCGCCACCTCGTCGGCGGCACCGATAAGCTGGCGAATGGGCCGCACAAGACGGTCGGCAACCGCAATGCCGGTCCAGATGGCGGACAGGATGATGATCAGCGTCAGCGACAGATAGGGCAGCGCGAAGGCCACCTGCGAGGTGCGGCGGTTGTCTTCCAGACCACGATATTCGTCGGTGTTGGACCTGACTATCTGCCGCGCCTTGATCACTTCGGGATCGACGAGGCGAATGGTGTAGAGATAGAGCCCTTCGATCTCGCGCAGCTTGACGATGGCGCCCATGATGTTGCGCGTTTTCGGCTCGATCAGCACCGGCTTGCCATCGGAGGCGCTGGACACGGCGCCTTCCGGTGGCTCGGGCATGGCGAAATCCGTATCGGTCTTGGCGCTCATGACGAAAGAGCCGTCCGGCTTGATCAGCGCCGCATGGGCCAGCGACCGGCCTACGGCTTCCTTGTTCATCAGGTCGAGAAAGCCAGTGCGATCAAGGCCATAGAGTGTGCGCGACGCATCTAGATCATAGGCCATCGACAGTGTCGTGCCCTGGAGATTGCGGGCATTTTCCTGGACATAGGCGTCGGCGATCGACAGCGACGAATTGACGATCGTCTTGGTGCGTATCTCGAACCAGCGGTCGAGACCGATGTCGAGCGTGATCGACGCGATGATCGCCACCATGATCGCTGGAATGGCGGCGACCAGAGCGAACATGGCGACGATGCGCACATGCAGCCGCGAGGCGGCCTTGCCGTGCCGGCGCGCCATGAGGATACGGTGAACTTCACGTCCGACCAGCGCAATGAGGAATAGGACGAAAGCCGCGTTGAGGGCAATCAGCGCCAGCGTCGTCGATTCGTTTGGCGTGATCGGCGTCGCGCCAACAAGGATGGTGAACGAGATCGCCGCCGTCACCAGGGCGCCCACAACCGCGACCACGCCGGGCAGCGCCAACAGCCGGCGCCCGTCACGCGTGCCGGGTTCGCTGAAAAGCGGTTGGTTTGTTGTCGGTGCCTGCGGAGCCATGTCGCCGTCTAGAGCCATGATTGCGTCGGATGTATGCAACGCATTGTGGCGATTATGCAACAAGTGTGACCGAGACGGAAATCTTTCGCGAGCCGTCCCCCGAAAAGAGCCCGACCTTCAGATCAGGCTCAGCCCTGCCGCGATGATTTGTAGACGTTGACGCCGAGTTCGCGAATCTTCTTGCGCAGCGTGTTGCGGTTTAAGCCCAACAATTCCGCCGCCTTGATCTGGTTGCCGCGAGTTGCCGTCATCGAGGCCAGGACGAGCGGATATTCGACCTCGGACAGGATGCGCTGATAAAGTCCGGCGGGTGGCAAATCGCCGGCAAACGAGGCGAAATAGCGCTGCAGGAAGTGCTCCACAGCCTGGCCGATCGACAGGTCGTCGGGAATGAGATTGCCGCCGCCCGGCACCACCGGGCGTTCGCCGGTTTTGAGCTCGGCCTCGATGATCTCGGCGGAAATCTCGTCCTGCGAATAGAGTGCGGCGAGCCTGCGGACGAGGTTTTCCAGTTCGCGCACATTGCCCGGCCATGGATAGCGCTTCATCAGTTCGATGCCGCCGGGCGAGATGCGTTTGGTCTGCAGGCCTTCCATCTCGCCGAGTTTGAAGAAGTGGCGGACGAGGTCCGGCACGTCCTCGGAGCGCTCGCGCAGCGCGGGCAACCTGAGCGGCACGACGTTGAGGCGATAGAACAGATCCTCGCGGAAGAGCCCCTGGTTGATCAGCGTGCGCAGATCCTTGTTGGTGGCGGCGACGATGCGCACATCGGTCTTGATCGGCGTTCGTCCGCCAACCGTGGTGTATTCGCCCTGCTGCAACACACGTAACAGGCGCGTCTGCGCCTCCATCGGCATGTCGCCGATCTCGTCGAGGAACAATGTACCGCCTTCGGCCTGTTCGAAACGCCCTGTCGAGCGATTCTGCGCGCCGGTGAAGGCGCCCTTCTCGTGGCCGAACAGTTCCGATTCGATCAGATCGCGCGGGATCGCCGCCATGTTGATGGCAACGAACGGGCCGCCGCGACGGCGGCCATATTCATGCAAAGCGCGCGCCACCAGCTCCTTGCCGGTGCCGGATTCGCCCGAGATCATCACCGTCAGGTCGGTCTGCATCATGCGCGCCAGCATGCGGTAGATGTCCTGCATGGCGGCCGAGCGGCCGACCAGCGGCATTGCGTCGGGCTGCTCTTCCGGCCGCGCATCGATCTTCGGCCGCCGCGGCTCGGAAAGCGCCCGGTTGACGATGCTGAGCAGTTCGGTCAGGTCGAACGGCTTCGGCAGATATTCATAGGCGCCGGTTTCGGATGCGCGGATCGCCGTCATGAAGGTGTTCTGGGCGCTCATGACGATGACCGGCAGTTCAGGCCGCGCCTTCTTGATGCGCGGCAGCATGTCGAAGGCGTTTTCGTCCGGCATCACCACATCGGTGATGACCAGATCGCCCTCGCCCGCCGCCACCCAGCGCCACAGCGTCGAAGCGTTGGAGGTGACGCGCACCTCGTGACCGACGCGCGAAAGCGCTTGGTTGAGAACGGTGCGGATCGCCGCATCGTCGTCGGCGACGAGAATATTGCCGCGAACAGTCATTTGCGGTCTCCTTCACCGTCTTCATCGGCGCAGTATGGTGCTTCTTTCCAGGCCGGCATCAGGATGCGGAATGTGGTCCCACGCGGCGTCGATTCGCATTCGATGATGCCGCCATGCTCGCCAACGATCTTGGCGACCAACGCAAGACCCAACCCGGAGCCGTTCGGCTTGGTGGTGATGAACGGATCGAACAGGATCGGCAAAATATCTTCCGAGACGCCGGAGCCATTGTCGCGCACGCAGAATTCCAGCGGCAGCGATACGCGATCCTGTGTACCCGGCACGGAAACGCGGATGCCGGGCCGGGTACACAGG
>NZ_RZRQ01000482.1:0-3294 GCF_003997785.1 Mesorhizobium sp. M7D.F.Ca.US.004.01.2.1
GCCCACCACAGAACAGCTAGCTTTGGCCGAACTTGCCAAGGAGGCGGTTCACCCGAATTATGTCCTCGTGGAATGCGTTAAGCGGGGAATTGCTTTTCACTATTCGAACATCCCGACGCAGCTTCGCCGAGCCGTGGAAGCCGCTGTTTCTTCCGGTTGCATCGACTATCTAGTATGCACCAGTACGCTTCTTCAGGGCGTCAATCTGCCTGCCAAGAACATTTTCATGTACGCGCCCGAGAAAGGACGTACCAACGCGCTTGAATCCACCGATTTCTGGAACCTCTCCGGCCGTGCCGGTCGGCTGCGCCGCGAATTCCAAGGCAACATCTTTCTCATCGACTACGCCAATTGGAAGAAGAAACCTTTGGATGGTCCGAAGGATTCTATCGTCGTTCCGGCCATCGAGACCAGCGTGAGGGAGCATGAGGCACAGCTTGTCACTGTTATTATTGATCAGGTGGCAGCCGGCCTGAGAGATCAGCCTGATCTTGAGACGGCCTTCGGTCGCCTCTATTCTGACCACAAGCGCGGCGAACTATCCACTACATTTGCACGAATTGGCGTTGATGCAGACGGTCCTGAGGCCCAGGCCTTGTCAGCGGCACTAATCGCGGCCGAAGCCATGGTGTCCATTCCGGCCGAGATATTGCGCCGCACGCCCAACATTTCGGCGCACAAGCAGCAGCGGCTATTTGCCCGTCTCATGGTGACTGTTGGCCAGGGCGTCGATGCAGCGAAGACTCTCATTCCGCGGCACCCGCGTGAAAGCGAAGCCTTCCAGTCATACGCGGGTATTCTTGAGCTGTGTCATGAGATCATTCTTGGGATCGACACGTCGAAAGGCTTACATCGTTTTCATGCTCTTATGGCGCTCAAATGGATGCGAGGATTGCCCCTTCCGCAGATCATCGACGAACAAATAAAACGCGACGCCAAAAAGGCTCCGCAGACTATTATTCGCAATACGCTCGATCTGATCGAGACCGAAATTCGGTTTCAGGCGGTTCGCTTGTTTGGCTGCTACAACGCTCTCCTGGTATACGCGCTCGACAACGCAGGAATGATTGACCTCGTAGCGAGCATACCGTCGCTTCCTCTCTATTTAGAAGTCGGAGCATCCGACAAAACAATGATCAGCTTCATCGCGCTCGGGCTATCACGTGTCACCGCGATGAAGCTCAACGAGCTTTCCGCGCGGAAGGATCTCGACATTGCAGCCGCCCTTCAATGGCTAAGGACCCGACCACCTAGCAGCCTTGGCCTCTCGCCGCTTCTGTTAGCTGAAGTCAGCGCGATCATTGCGATATGAAGCTCATGGTTGCAGTGGCTGGGATGGCGCGCCTTCCTTTGATAGCGCAGGGTTGTGGTTCGGAATTGAAGAGGGGGAATTGTGGATTCTGAGACAATCGTTTCGCTGACTGGATCCGACCTAGCCTATAGCTACAGGGAGCTGCCTGAGCGCTGCTCAGGTGTAGAGATCGACAGATACATCCAGCGCACGCGAGACCTCTTTGATCCGGTTGCGCGTGGTTTTGATGATGCCCGAAACACCGAGTGGTTTATCCGCAGCTATCTTGCTCTCAAATTCGTCCTTGGGGCAACCGTGCTTGCCAACTCCGCAGAATATGCTGAGGATCGGAACCTGCAGGTAGCGCTACCGTACCTCGGCTACTACACGATCTTGAATTGCTGCCGATCATTCTTGTTCACCCTCCCGTGCCTTGATTGGCGCGGAGAGAAGACCATCGAAATGACTCACAGCAACATCCTGAACGTAACTGCTGACAAACTCAAACGACTGGGCCAGCGACACGAGGATACACTCAAGCCAAGGCTTTGGGCGGCAAAGGAACAACGTGACTTATTTTCTTATCGATTTCCAGCGACCGGTCTTGCGGTGTTTGGTGACGGTCTGGTGTGTATCGGCGAGGCGATAGGGATTGCGAGGCTGTTGACGGAACTGGCGCAGATCAATCTTTCCTGTTTGGAAAGCTGCGTCGCGAAGCACAATCCAAATAAGAAATTCAAACTGCTTGAACTGGACGACATGTGGCACACGATGCAGTACGATATGAAGACTCAATCATTCGTCGATGACGAGGATTACAGCCGTGTGGGATATTTTGTGCGCAAGTACAAGGGCCCGGCTACTCTTGCCGACTTGGCCACAGATGGCCTTGTTGATGATTTCTTCGGTGCGTGGGCTCCAACGGATGACCGGGATGATGCGAACAGATACGATGCTGATCGGCAGTGGGACCTATTGTTGGATATCTGGTAGCCGGCCATGTCGTCGAGATGATCTAGGCTGGCCAAGCCAGGCAACCGTTACGGAGGCTTCCACGTAGCGTTCCTCGCCCCTACCGCTCCTCCACAATCCGCAAATAAGCCGCCGTCACGAACAGCACGATCAGCCCGAACAGTATCCGCCTCGCCCCCTCCGGCATCTGCAAAATCGTTAGCAGCGTCGTCAGCACGGTCAGGATCAGGGCGCCGATGATGGTGCCGGTGTAGCCGCCGCGGCCGCCGAAGATGGAGGTGCCGCCGATCACGGCGGCGGCCACCGAGGGCAGCACCAGGGGTTCGGCGAGCGACAGCGATGGCGCCTTGATCAGGCCGATATAGAGCAGGCCGGTGATGCCGGCGAGCATGCTGGAGATCACATAGAGCGCTGTTATGACCTGCCAGTATTGCACGCCTGACAGCCGCGTTGCGCGCTCATTGTCGCCGACGGCGTAGAGCAGGCGGCCGAAGCCGGTGCGGGCCAGCGTGAAGACGATGAGGGCGGCCAGGGGCACGAACAGCAGCAGGGCGTTGGGGAAGCCGTAGGTGACGCCGGTGCCGAGCCAGGCGAGGAAGTCGGGGATTTTCGCGCCCGAGGCAATCACCGTGCGCTGGTAGACCTGCAGGCAGCCGGTGCCGATCAGGCTGGTGCCCAGCGTCATGATCAGCGGGTGGACGCGGAAGACGCCGACGCCGATGCCGTTGACGAGGCCGATCAGCACCGCCGGCATCATCGCCAAGAGGAAAGCCACCGCCGGGTCCTGGTTGACGACTTGCGTCGCCATGATGAAGGCGCTCATCGTCGCCACCGTGCCGACCGACAGGTCGATGCCGCCGGTCAGCATGGTCATGGTCTGGCAACCGGCGAGGATCGCCAGCGGAATGGCGAATTTGATGGTGTTGGCGATCCAGCGCTCGTTGACGATGCCGGGGCGCAGGATCTGCAGGATCACCACCAGGATGACGAGCAGGATGATCAGCGGGATCAGCGGCCGGTCGGCCATGAAG
>NZ_RZRQ01000483.1:0-3293 GCF_003997785.1 Mesorhizobium sp. M7D.F.Ca.US.004.01.2.1
AGTGGAATCCGGTCCGCCAATCCGCGACCGTCGCCTTGCTGATCGCGTCAGGGGCCGATCCGAACGCCGTCGATCAAAACGGCGTCACGCCTTTGCATCGCGCCGTTAGAACGCGCTGCGGGGCAGCGGCGAGCACACTCCTTGACGGCGGCGCCGACGCTCTGCTCAAGAACGGGAATGGTTCGACGCCAATGTTTCTTGCGACGCGGCCGACCGGCCGCGGCGGCAGCGGCTCGCCAGAGGCAAAGGCGCAGCAGGCGGAGATCATGCGACTGCTTGAGCGCTATGGCGCGACGCCATAGACGCAACGCCTTGTCTCAGACTGATCCTAGACTGTCAGCAATGGGGCCGTAGCGCCCTGCCAGAAACCCGCTATCACGAGCCGGCGAAATTGCTGTTTCGACGGGTACCAGGCGCCTGATTTTAACCACTAGGTCCCGGCAGCGGGGTCTGCCCGTTTCACGTCGCCGAGCCATGTCAGCCAAAACGTCTTCTTGCGGACCGGCAACCCCGACGGCATCGGCCGAAAGATGAAGCCGAGCCGGGCGAAGACCAGCCCACAAGCAAGCGCGAAAGCGCAGCCAAGGCCGAAGCCGGCGACGGTGTCGCTGGGATAGTGCGCGCCAACGAAGATCCGTGTCGAGGCAATGCAGGCGGTGATCGCCAGGGCGACGTACCAGCGCCTTGGGAACAACAGCAGGGCAATCCCGAACACGGCGCCCATGGTCGTTGCATGGCCGGACGGGAAGCCGGCGAAGCGCGCATCGAAAGCGAATGGATGCAGCGACAACACCCCGAATTGATTGAAATACATCGGCCGAGCCCGGCCGATCGCGTATTTCAGCACATTGACGGTCAGGCCGGACAGGCCGACGGCGCCCAGCACCAGGAAAGCCAGGCAGGTCCAGTTGTAGGCGAGCATCAGCGAACGCCTTGAAAGGCTTCGCCAGTCCGTCAGGTTCGCGGCGACGAGCAAAAGCGCCGACGGAATGAGATACCAGCCACCCAGGCCGAACTGCGTGAAAAAATCGGCCAGGCGGACGAACCCCGGCGACCATTGGTCGCGAAGCATTCCCGCAGGGGTGTCGAGGCGAACAAATGCTGCTGCCGTCAGCAAAACCCACACCAGCACCCAGACCGACCACAAAATGTTCGGGTATCTGGCCGGGCGAGCGGCAAAGCGCTTTCTTGCGATCTGCATCGTATCGCGAAAATTGTCGACCGATCGGCGCCCCACTCCAAGGAGCATAGCGGAAACGGAAGGGCGCGATTTCACCAGCATTTGAAATTCGACCCTGTCATTGACGAGCCGTCATTGGGCCACACGATAAAGGCCAAGCGACAGTTTGTCTCCCGACGAATAGTTGAGGCCGTCAACTTCGGCAACGCGGATCGCCGACTTGCCTTGCGCCGCCAGCAGTCCATTCAGTTTTTGCTCATCCCCGACCTGTGTCAGCGCCAGCGCGCAGGCCGGATCGCTAAGCAGATGTTTGGCGACGCCATCGACATCGGTCAGCACGGTCTTGGTGCCCACCAGGAACACCAGGCTCGGCTCGTGATATTCCGCCGAGGCGAGCACCGTGGTGTCGCAAGGCTTGTTGGCGCGGACCGCGGCCTCGATGGCCGGGCTCAGCCAGATCGGCTTCAGCGATGGCGCGATGACGCCGAACAACAGCCCGTAGGTGATGCCGGCACACACCGCGATGGCGCCGATGCGGCGCAGCGGCACTTGCAGCTGCCGCGAAAAAGCGAAATAGCCCGCCCCCAGTGCCGCCACGGCCGCCGGAATGCTCCACCAGGAGAAGGTGCCGGTGAGGTAGATCGGCGCTCCGATGCAGACAGCCGCCAGGCCGAGGCTGACCACGGCAAGACCGAACGCGGTCGACCACCACAACCAATTCTGCCAGCGCCTGAGCGGCGCATTCGCCTCCTGCGGCGACAAAGTCAAAAGCCAGCCGATCAGCAGCGCCATGCCGGGATAGGCCGGCAGGACATAGTGCGGCAGCTTGGTCGGGATCAGCTCGAACACCAGCCAGAACGGAATGTACCAGGCGAGGCAGAAACGCAGCCGGGGATCGTCGCGCAGACGGTTGAGGGCTTGGAGCCCGGCGCCGACCGCGATCAGGCCGAAGGGCCACATGAACAGCGAATAGGTCAGCATGTAGAAACCGGGCGGCAGGCCGTGCGATTCCTCGCCCGCGGCGACCTTGGCCACCATGTCCTTGCCGACGGCATCCTGGAGAAAGGCGCCGCCGCTCTTCCAGGTGATGAGAACAACCCAAGGCAGCACGATAAGAAGCACCAGAGCGACACCGCGCACGAGCTTCAGCTTCAAAAGCCATCGCCAGTCGCGTTCGAAAGCAAACAGCGTGGCGACCGTCAGCACCGACAACAGCGGAGCGACAGGCCCCTTGATGAGGATCCCCAGGCCTTGAGCCGCCCAGAAGATCCACGGCAGATGGGCCGCTACCGGTTCGTTCCGGCGCGCTGCCAGATAGATCTGGGCGAGCGCGCCTTGCGCCGCCACGCAGCAGGCCAGCAGCATGGCGTCGGTCTTGGCGTCGCGGCCCTCGAAGGCGGTGGCGAAGATTGCCGCCATCATCAGACCGGCGGCGAGACCGGCATTGGCCCCGAAGAGCTTCGTGCCCGTCCAGGCAATGCCGACGACGGCCAAGGCAATGCCAAGCATGGAGACGAGGCGGTAGACCCAGATCGGCGCCGCTGCCCCCTCGCCGCTCAGCGCCACGGCCGTCGATTGCAGCCAGTAGATGCCGATCGGCTTCTTGTAGCGTGAGGCATCCTGAAAACGGATGTCGACATAGTCGCCGGTTTCGACCATCTGCTTGGTGGCCTGGACAAAACGCGACTCGTCGCGGTCGATTGGTGGAAGGCTCATCAGCCCACTGAGCGTCATCAGCAGGCTGAACAGAAAGAGGATGAGATAGTTCCTGTTCATCGCGGAGCTTTCCGGATCTGATCTGCGGGATGGCCCCGTCGCGGCGCTTCAGGCCCTGCCCCTGCGCGGCGCCTCAATACGCCAGCCAAAACGGCGAAGCAAGGATTCGCAACACCATCCGCGCGGGACGCAAAACCGGATTCCACTTTTGCTGATCGCGCTTGGATGCTAAACGCCCGCGTTCATGCACGCCCGAGCCACAGCGGCCGGGCGCTTTCGGGAAAGAAACAATGTCCGCCTTCAAATCCGATTTCCTGCGCACGATGAGCGAGCGCGGTTTCATCCACCAGACTTCGGATGATGCCGGCCTCGACGCTATCTTCGCCAAGGAGACGGT
>NZ_RZRQ01000484.1:0-3285 GCF_003997785.1 Mesorhizobium sp. M7D.F.Ca.US.004.01.2.1
GTTCGCGCATGCGCGCATCCTTGAGGATCGCCTGGATGACCTGGATCGACAGCATCAGCAGCGACGGCGAGACGATGACGACGCGGGCGCGGTGCGCCTTGTGCACGATCGCCTCGAAATTCTCGTGGATCTCGGCGAACACCGATTCCGACGGCACGAACATGAAGGCGGTGTCCTGCGTCTCGCCCTGGATCAGGTATTTCTCCGAGATATCGCGGACATGGATCTCGATGTCGCGGCGGAAGGCCTGCGAGGCTGCCTTCTGCAGGTCGGCGCCATCGGCGGCGCGGATGGCGTTCCAGGCTTCCAGCGGAAATTTTGCATCGATGGCGAGCGACGGTGCGCCGTTCGGCATCTTCACCAGGCAATCGGGCCGGCTGCCGTTCGACAATGTCGCCTGGAATTCATAGGCGCCGTGCGGCAGGCCGTCGGCGACGATCGCCTCCATGCGCGATTGGCCGAAGGCGCCCCGCGTCTGCTTGTTGGAAAGGATCGCCTGCAGCTGCACGACCTGGCCGGCGAGCGACTGGATGTTGCCTTGCGCGACATCGATGATCGCCAGCCGCTCCTGCAATTTGGCCAGGCTCTCATGCGTGGATTTGGTCTGCTCGGTCATGGTCTGGCCAAGGCGGCCGGTCATGGCGTCGAGGCGCTGGCCGATCGACTGCGTCAGCTCCGCCTGCCGGGCCCCGAACACTTCGGCGATGGCGCCCATGCGGCCCTGCATTTCAGCTTGCGATTGCAAAATGCCGGCCATTCGCGCCTCGGCGTCGCGGGCATGGTCGGCGGCTTCCGCGGCCGCCACGGCACGCGCCTTGGCCGACCGCCACAGCGCAATGACGAGCGCCACGAACAGGCCAAGAAACAGCAAAACGCCGAAGGCCAGCGCATGGCCGAGCGTGATCGTGGTGGCGCCAAGCCGGGCGACAGGCTCCGAAAGGATAGTGCTCAGATCATTCATGTGGACAGCATAGCCGATTCGTCCTGATAGCACAGATCAAAACGTGAACGAGCCTCAAGCCCAACGGTTGACGCTTTTCGCTGGAGGTCTTAGGTGGAACCCATGCCGATCAAGCCGCTCATCATCCTTCCCGACCCCATCCTGCGCCAGGTTTCCAAGCCGGTGGAGCGCGTCGACGCGCCCTTGCGCAAATTAGCCGACGATATGCTGGCGACCATGTATGACGCGCCCGGCATCGGGCTGGCGGCAATCCAAATCGGCGAACCCCTGCGCATGCTGGTGATCGATCTCGCCAAGGAAGACGAGACGCCGGCGCCGCAGATCTTCATCAACCCGGAGATCCTGGAGAGCGCCGACGCGCGCTCCGTCTACGAGGAAGGCTGCCTGTCGATCCCGGACTATTACGCCGAAGTCGAACGCCCGGCCTCCGTGCGGGTCAAATATCTCGACCGCGACGGCAAGTTGCAGGAGATGGAGGCCGAGGGCCTGATGGCGACCTGCCTGCAGCACGAGATCGACCACCTCAACGGTGTCCTGTTCATCGACCACATCTCGAAGCTGAAGCGCGACATGGTGGTGAAGAAATTCAAGAAGCTCGCCAGGGACAAGGCGCCGGGCAAGCTGGCGGGATAGGGGAAAATGCCCCTTCGCGTCATCTTCATGGGCACGCCTGAGTTTTCGGTGCCAACGTTGCGCGCGATTGCCGAGGCCGGACATGACATCGCAGCCGTCTACACGCAGCCGCCGCGCGCCGCCGGACGGCGCGGGCTGGAGTTGACACCGTCGCCGGTGCAGCGCGAGGCGGAACGGCTGGGCATCGAGACGCGGACACCGGGATCGCTCAAAGGCGAGGCCGAGCAGGCCGCGTTCCGTGCCTTGCAGGCCGATGTCGCCGTGGTCGTCGCGTATGGCTTGCTGCTGCCGAAAGCGGTTCTGGAGGCGGCCCGGCTTGGCTGCATCAACGGCCATGCATCGCTGCTGCCGCGCTGGCGTGGCGCGGCACCCATCCAGCGCGCCATCATGGCCGGCGACCTGGAAAGCGGCATGATGGTGATGCGCATGGAAGAGGGTTTGGACACCGGTCCGGTCGGACTGGTTGAAAAATGCGCCATCGAACCCGATATGACAGCCGGCGATCTGCATGATCGGTTGATGAGTGTCGGTGCGACCCTGATGGTGGAGGCGCTGGCGCGACTGGAAAGGAACACCCTGACATTTGCCGCCCAGGCGGTGGAAGGGGTGACCTACGCCAAAAAAATCGATAAATCCGAGACGCGCGTGGACTGGACTCGCTCGGCGAGCGAGGTCCACAATAGCATTCGTGGCCTGTCGCCCTTTCCCGGCGCCTGGTCCGAGATAGGAATTGGCGGCCGCCCGGAGCGGCTGAAACTGCTTCGCTCGACGCTGTCGCAAGGCCTGTCGCCTTCGGAAGATTTGGGCGAGTCGGGAGGAATTCTCGATGACCGGCTGACGGTCGCCTGCGGGGCAGGCGCGATCAGACTGGTCGAAGTTCAACGGGCGGGCGGAAGGCCCGCTGCCGCGTCGGAATTCCTGCGCGGGGCCAAGATCGAAAAAGGAATGAAATTCTCATGAGCATGATGTCGATACGCGCGGCGACGCCGCGGGATCGCGAGGCCATTCGCCTCGTCGAGGAACACGCTTTCGGCCAGCAGGCGGAGGCCGGGCTGGTCGACGCGCTGGTGACCGGTGGCGACGCCGTTGCCGAACTGGTGGCGGAAGAGGACGGCCAGGTGGTCGGCCACATCCTGTTTTCCCGGCTGTTCGTCCAGAACGGCGGCAAGACCTTCGCGGCCGTGGCGCTCGCGCCGCTGGCGGTGGAGCCCTCGTTCCATGGCAGCGGCATTGGCGGCGCGCTGATCCGCGAGGCGCATATCCGCCTCAGGGACGGCGGCGAGACGCTGGCCGTGGTGCTCGGCGACCCCACCTATTACGGACGTTTCGGCTATAGCCACACGCGTGCCCAGAACTTCGAAAGCGAGTACCAGGGCGAAGCACTGCAAGCGCTGGCCTGGGGCGACGCACCAGAGGCAGGCAGGCTGGTCTACGCCTCCGCCTTCACCGCTCTCGCCGCCTAGGCGAGAGCATATAGCAGCCCGGCATGCCGCGTTTTCGCCTCGACATCGAATATGACGGCAGCCTGTTTGCCGGCTGGCAGCACCAGGCGGATCAGCCTTCGGTGCAGCAGGCGATCGAGCAGGCGATCGAAAAATTCTGTGGCGAAGTGGTTAGGCTGCGCGCCGCCGGGCGCACCGATGCTGGCGTGCATGCGACCGCCCAGGTGGCGCATGTCGACCTCGCCAAGG
>NZ_RZRQ01000485.1:0-3278 GCF_003997785.1 Mesorhizobium sp. M7D.F.Ca.US.004.01.2.1
GCTGAGAGATGGAGATGGTCGTTGTCGCCCCACCCGCTCCCGGCAGGCTCGAGGACCTGAGGCGACGCTTCTTCGCGACGCCGCTTCAGGCGGTGGTGTCTCTGGCCTGCCTGATGATCATGGTCTTCCTGCTCTGGAAGCTCCTGAATTGGGCGGTTTTCTCGGCTGTCTTCACCACTAGCGGCGGGCCGGAAGCTTGCCAGGCGGCAGCGGGAGCCTGCTGGTCGGTCATCGCAGCGAGATGGCGCATCATCTTCTTCGGCCTCTATCCCTACGAAGAACAATGGCGCTCGGCGCTGGCCTGCGTCGCCGTTGTGGTGATGACGGTGCTGAGCTGTATCCCGGCATTCTGGACCGGCCGCCGGATCGCGCTGGTGTGGGGAGCCGGAACGGGCCTTTTCTACGTGCTGATGAAGGGCGGCATGCTTGGTCTTGCCCATGTCGGCGAGGAAGCCTGGGGCGGACTGGCATTGACCCTGTTCATCTTCGTCACCACCTGCCTGATCGGTTTCCCCTTGGCGATCGGCCTGGCCTTGCTGCGCCGGTCGGAGTTGCCCTGGATTTCGCGCACCACCGGCCTCATCATCGACGGGGTCCGGTCGCTTCCGCTGGTATCGATCCTCTTCACCTTTGCCGTGGTTCTGCCCTTCGCGCTGCCGCAATGGCTGCAGGGCGACAAGCTTTACCGGGTGATCCTTGGCTCCGCTTTGTTCTTCTCTGCCTATCAGGCCGAGATCGTGAGAGGCGGCATGCAGGGCGTCGCCACAGGACAGGAAGAGGCCGCCATGGCCCTTGGCATGCGCTATTGGCAACGCATCAGCCGCATCCTCCTGCCTCAGGCCATGCGCAACGCAATGCCCGCGACGATCAACCAGTTCGTCATCTCGTTCAAGGAGACCTCGCTGGTGGTCATCGTCGGATTCTTCGAGATCCTGGCCTCCGGCAATGCCGCCTACGGCACCGGCGAATGGCGCTTCGCCTATGTCGAAGTCTATGCCTTCATCGCCTTCATCTACTTCATCTTCGTCTTCAGCCTGTCCCGTTATGGCGCCTTTCTCGAGCGCCGCATGTCGGTCAGCGAACGCTAAGGAGGCGTGCAGGTGATCTCGACCAATTCGACCGGTGAGCCGGCGCTCCGCATCGAAAACCTCGACAAATACTACGGCACGTTCCACGCGCTGCGCGGGATAAACCTTTCCGTAAAGCGGGGCGAAAAAATCGTCGTCTGCGGACCCTCCGGCTCCGGCAAGTCGACCATGATCCGCTGCATCAACCGCCTCGAACAGCACAATGGCGGCCGCATCGTCGTGCTCGGCACCGAGCTTAACGACGACGTCGGCAACATCGATGAGATCAGGCGCGAAGTCGGCATGGTGTTCCAGCACTTCAACCTGTTCCCACACATGACGGTGCTGGAGAACTGCATGATCTCTCCGATGATCGTGCGCAAACAGCCGCGGGCGCAAGCCGAGGCGACCGCCCGGCGCTATCTGGAAAAGGTGCGCATTCCCGAGCAGGCCCTGAAATATCCCAGCCAATTGTCCGGCGGCCAACAGCAGCGGGTCGCGATTGCGCGTGCTCTTTGCATGCAGCCGCAGATTATGCTGTTCGACGAGCCGACCTCGGCGCTCGATCCCGAAATGGTCTCCGAAGTGCTTGACGTCATGGTCACGCTTGCTTCGGAAGGCATGACGATGATCTGTGTGACCCATGAGATGGGCTTTGCGCGCCGCGTGGCGGACCGGGTGCTATTCATGGACGGCGGCGAGATCCTCGAAGAAGCGCCTCCGGGCGAGTTCTTCACCTCTTCCCGCAACGAGCGCACCCGACAATTCCTGTCGCAGGTGCTGGGCCATTGATTGGAAGCACGATCCGAATGCGTCACGCCGCACGCCCTCAGGCATCTCCATGATTGATCCCGCCACCGCGTTGCACGAAATTCTCGGGCCGAAAGGCTGGCTTTCGGGCAGCGACGCCGAACCTTACCAGCGCGATTGGCTCAATCGCTACGGCGTCGCGCCTCTGGGCGTTGCCAGGCCTGCGGATACGTCTGAGGTTGCCAGTGTCGTCAAGCTATGCCGAGAGGCCGGACTGGCAGTGGTCCCGCAAGGCGGAAACACAGGGCTTTGCGGCGCCGCCGTCGCCCAGCAGTCGAATGCGGTGATCGTCTCGCTTTCGCGCATGACGGCGATCGGCAATCCGGATCTGGACAGCGGATCGATCGTCGTCGAAGCCGGCGTCGTGCTGGCCGCGCTGCACGAGGCGCTGGAACCGGATGGCCTGATGTTTCCAATGCATCTCGGCGCGGAAGGCAGCGCCAGGATCGGCGGCCTGATCGGCACCAATGCCGGCGGCAGCCAGGCTTTCCGCTACGGCATGATGCAGGATCTCGTTCTGGGTCTCGAAGTCGTGACGCCTGATGGCAGGGTCTGGGACGGACTGCGCGCGGTGCAGAAGGACAATGCCGGCTATCAGTTGCGCAAGCTGTTCTGTGGCGCGGAAGGCACGCTCGGGATCGTGACGCGCGCGATCCTGCGGCTGTACCCCAAGCCTCGGCAGCAGGCGAGCGCCCTTCTGGTCCTGCCCGGCTTTGCCGCCGCTGTTTCGTTCGGTGCTTTCCTGCGCGGCGAGGCCGGGGAATTCCTGACTGGCCTCGAGTTCTTCTCCGATTTCGGCCTGCAACTGGCGCTCAAGCACTTGCCCGACCTTGCCTACCAACTGGAGGCACGGGGCGACGTCTATCTGCTGGTCGAACTGGCATCGGGATCGCTACGTGTTCCCCTGGACGAGATCCTGGCTTCGGCGCTGGAATGGGGCATGGAACAGGGCCTGGTCGTCGACGGCGCGCTGGCGGCGACAGGTGCGCATCGGGCACAATTCTGGCGGCTGCGCGAGGAGCAACCGGAGGGACAGAGGCTGGAAGGCGAGCAGCTCAAGCACGACATCTCCGTCCCTTCAGGCGCCATCGCCCGTTTCGTCGAGGCAGGCGCGAAGATCTGCGGCGGCATTCTTCCCGGCGTGCGGGTAAACCCGTTCGGGCACCTTTGCGACGGAAACATCCATTACAACTTGTCGCCGCCGGAAGGTCGTGCCGATTTCGACGGCAAGGCCGAGCTGTTCGCCGAGGCGCTGTCATCTCTTGCCACGCAGATGGGCGGCAGCTTTGCAGCCGAGCATGGACTTGGCCGGGCCAAGGTCGCCATGGCCGACCGCAATCGCGGCCTGGTGGAGCGAGAGCTCATGGCGCGGCTCAAGGCTGTGTTCGATCCGCTGGGCAC
>NZ_RZRQ01000486.1:0-3272 GCF_003997785.1 Mesorhizobium sp. M7D.F.Ca.US.004.01.2.1
CCCCAGGGCGGCGTGCGATAGAGCGAGGACACGCCGGTGACACGCGTGTCCGCGTCGGCATCCAGCATGCGCAGCGCCGCGCCCATTGATTTCGCCGGGTCGCCAAGATTGCCGCCAAGGCTGAGATAGACCGTGCTATTCGGGCCAGACAACGGTCACCTCGACGTAATCGAGCACGCCGGGCACCGGGGCATTGGGCTTGCGCACCGTGATCTCGGCTTTCTTGATCTGCGGAAAACGCGCCGTCAGCGCACGGGCCACTTCGAGCGCTAGGGACTCGATCAGGAAACGGCGCTGCCCGGTGATGATCTTTTCGATCACCGTGAAGGCAATGCCGTAGTTGACGGTGTCCTCGATGGAATCCTCGACAAGCGCCCGGCCGGGATCAACGGTGAGAGCGGCATCGACATAGAAGCGCTGGCCGAGCCGTTCCTCCTCGTCCAGCACGCCATGCCGGGCAAAGAAAGCGCAGTTCTTCATGCGGATGACATACATCGCTCAGTTTCTCGCCCGGTCGGTTTGACGCGCCAGCATAGCATCTGCGAGCGCCAATGCGTCCACGTTGAATGCGACATCGTGGACGCGAAACAGATCGGCGCCCTTGAGCCGCAAGATGACGCTGGTCGCCGCTGTTCCGACACCTCTGTCAGCCGCATCGCGGCCTGTGACCGTGCCGATGAAGCGTTTTCGCGACGTACCGGCCATCAGCGGCAAGCCGAGCGTATGCAGCTCCGAAAAGCGAGCCATCAGGTCGAGATTTTCCTCCGCCGTCTCCTTGGCGAAGCCGAACCCGGGATCGAGCACGATATGATCATCGGCAACGCCGTTCTGGCGGGCGATTTCGAGCGATTTACGCAGGAACGTCAGCTGATCGGCAATCACGTCCGGCAGCTTCTGGCGATCTCGCCCGGTATGCATGATGACAAGCCCGGCGCCGGTATCGGCGGCGATACGCGCAATGCCGGGTTCGCGCTGCAAACCCCAGACATCATTGACGATATGCGCACCGGCAGCTACCGCAAGCCGCGCCGTCTCGGCACGATAGGTGTCGACCGAAACCAGCACCTCGCTCACGCCCGCCAGCGCTTCGATCACCGGCAGGATGCGGGCCTGTTCCTGGCTGGCCGATACCGCGGCAGCACCTGGGCGGGTCGATTCCCCGCCGACATCGACGACCAGCGCCCCTTCCCCGATCATGCGCCGTGCCTGGACCAGCGCTTTTTCAGGGGCGTCGAACAAACCGCCGTCGGAAAAGCTGTCGGGCGTGACATTGAGGATGCCGACGACCACGGCCTTGCCACCAAGGTCGAGATGGCGTCCATGCGCCAACTGCCATCGCCTAGCCGTCATTGCTCATCAACCATGGAGTTCATCAACCATGTGTGATCCCTGGCGGATCAATTCCGTTGCGTCGGCAACGGCCGTAAAGCAAGGTGGTCGAAGAGGCAACATGATGAAGCGATCCATGCTTGGCATGAAACAATCCTTGGCTTGCGCGCTGCTGCTCGCCGTGACCCCGCTCCCGGCGGGTGCGGCCAATCTCGTCAAGACGTACAGCTATTTCGCCATTGGCGGCAGCACGCTCGAGGACATCGAGGCACAGCTTTCCAAACGCGGGCCGGAGGTGAAAAGCACGGGCATGCGGCACCCCGGCGCCACCCAGATGGCCTTCACCACCCGCATCAGCTATGCGCAGACATCGAGCTCCTGCCGGATCGCCGACGCTGTGGTGACCGTCAAGGTGAAGGTGATCCTTCCCGAGTGGCGCCGCCCGCGCAAGGCCGATGCCGATGTCAGGCTGTTCTGGGATACGCTGTCCGCCGACATCAAGCGCCACGAGGAGCGCCATGTGGAGATCGCCAAGAACCATGGCCGCGAACTCGAAGAGGCCCTGAAAGCCACCTACCCGCAAAAGAACTGCGATGCCGCCAAGGCCAAGGCCGCCGCAATCACCGCGGCTGTCCTGGCCAGCCACGACCGGGCCCAGCTCCAGTTCGACCGTGTCGAAAGCGTCAATTTCGAAAGCCGCATCCTGAGGCTTCTGCGCTACCGGATGGAGCGCATCGGGAACGGCCAGCTGCCGCCGGCCTGAATCCTGCCGAGGCGTTGAATGGCGGCGCAGGCCAATTGCGCTGAAGCTTAGTGCCAGCTTCGAAAAATTTTCGAGCACCGGTCGAAATCGGCCTATACGGGACGACATATGTCGGGTTCGCCAGGGCGACCTTCGAAAGATCAATGCGGCTAACGCGGTCAACACGCTGGAACGGCCGGATGGCGCCGGCCAGCCGCAAGCATACGGATGAATGGACATGGACCAGGCTGTCGATAGTCAGACGGTGGTGAAGGCCGACGCGCCTCTCAGCGAAAGCGAAAAGAACGCCATCATCGGTGGCGTACTCCTGTCGATGCTTCTGGCCGCTCTTGACCAGACCATCGTCGCGCCGGCGATGCCGACCATGGCGCGCCTGCTCGGCCATGCCGAATATCTGCCGTGGATCGTGACCGGTTACCTATTGACCGCCACCGCGATGGCGCCGCTCTATGGCAAGATATCGGACGTTTATGGGCGCCGGCCAACGATTTACGCGGCAATCCTCATCTTCCTTGCCGGATCCCTGGTCAGCGCCATGGCGCCTAACATGCTGGTCCTGATCGTCGGCCGTGCGATCCAGGGTGCCGGTGGCGGCGGCCTGTTTGCGCTGGCGCAGACCGTGATCGGTGACCTCGTGCCGCCGCGCGAGCGCGCGCGTTACTCGGCCTGGATTGCGGGAACCTGGGCGGTCGCCAGCATCGCAGGCCCGCTTTTGGGCGGCACCTTCGCCGAGCATCTGCACTGGTCACTGATCTTCTGGATCAACATCCCGCTTGGTCTCGTCGCCATGGCCATCATCAACAAGCCATTGAGAAAGCTGCCGATCGCGGCAAAACACCATCGCATCGATGGGCTCGGCGCGCTGCTGCTTGTCGCGGCCACCGCCTTGCTGTTGCTGGCGTTGAACTGGGGTGGCAGCGAATATCCGTGGCTGTCACGCGAGATCTTCGGGCTGCTCGCCTGTTCGGCGGTCATCTGGAGCGCCTTTGCGTTGCGGCTGCTGCGCGCGGCCGAACCGCTGATCTCGCTCGAAGTGCTTGGCAACCCGATCGTCCTTGCCGGCACGTTGTCGTTGTTCCTGCTGCAGGCCGCCAATATCGGGCTCGCGGTCTACCTGCCGGTCTACTTGCAGTCCATCCTCGGGCTTTCGGCCAGTGAATCGGGAACCGCCATGCTTGGT
>NZ_RZRQ01000487.1:0-3273 GCF_003997785.1 Mesorhizobium sp. M7D.F.Ca.US.004.01.2.1
GTCGACAATGGCACCATCCAGGCCGGCGACGTCATCATCAAGTTCGACGGCAAGGACATCCATGAAATGCGCGACCTGCCGCGCGTGGTCGCCGAAAGCCCGGTTGGCAAGGCCGTCGACGTGCTCATCGTGCGCAAGGGTGTCGAGCAGACCGTGAAAGTGACGCTCGGCCGGCTCGAGGATGGCGAAAAGCTCGCCAGCGGCGAGGACGGCAGCAACACCGACCAGGACAAGGGCGACAAGGCTCCAGCCGTTTCGACGGCTTCGGTGCTCGGTATGACGGTCGGCGAACTGAACGACGAGACGCGCAAGAAGTTCAGCATTGCCGCCGACGTCTCCGGTGTCGTCATCACCGATGTCAGCAAGGATTCGGCTGCCGCTGAGCGAGGCATCCAGCCGGGCGAGGTGATCACCGAGATCGCACAGGAATCGGTTGCCACGCCCAAGGACGTCATGGACCGGATCGGCGCCTTGAAGGAACAGGGGCGTAAGAATGCGCTCTTGATGCTGGCGTCGAAGACCGGCGAGCTCAGGTTCGTCACGATACGGATGGACTGAGCTCCGGAAGATCCGACAGCACTGAAAGAAAAGGCGGCTAGCCAGCCGCCCTTTTTCTTGCCTGCCAGTCCTGGCGCGACAGCCTGTAGAGCACGTGTCGTTTGAGCGCGGGATGGCTGTCGGGAATGCTGGGGTGGTCGAAATCGCCGGACGGATCTGCGGTCATGCCGAGGCGTTGCATGACGGCGGTGGAGCGGCGGTTGGCCGCGACGGCGAATGACACGATTTCATCGAGGCCAAGCGTCTCGAAGCCGTAGGCCAGCCATGCTTCGGCTGCCTCGGTGACATAGCCCTTGCCCCAGAACTCAGGTGCCAGCCGCCAGCCGATCTCGACGGTGCCGGCGGGCAGGGATGGCACATGATCGGTGTCGAGGAGACCGATGAAGCCGATGGATTCACCGGTAGCGGTGATCTCGGCGGCGGCAAAACCGTATCCGTCCTCCGCGATCCAGGCCCGGAACTCGTCCATCTTGGCATCCGCGGCGGCGCGATCGCGGCGGAACGGAAAGAACTCCATCACCTGTTCGTCGGAGTTGATGCGATGGAAAAGTGCGCGGTCGCGATCCTCCCAGTTGCGCAGGATCAGGCGCTCGGTACGCATTGGTTTCATTGCACAAACTCTTCCTGTTTGTAGCCCTGCACGTAGAGCAGCGCAGTCAGGTCGCCATGGTCGATGCGGACCTTTGCCTGTGCCGCGACCGTTGGCTTGGCGTGAAGCGCGACACCGGTACCGGCCAGGCGGATCATGTCGAGATCATTGGCGCCGTCGCCGACCGCGATGGCGTCGGCGGGCGTCAAGCCAAGGCGCCCGGAAATTTCGATCAGTGCGTCGGCCTTGGCGGCGCGGCCGAGGATCGGCTCGCCGACCAGGCCGGTGAAGCGGCCGTCCTGTTCGAGCAGGCGATTGGCGCGGTTCTCCTGGAAGCCAAGCATGGCCGCAATGCGCGTCGTGAAGACCTCGAATCCGCCGGATACGAGTGCCGTCCAGGCGCCGTTGGCGCGCATGGTCCGGACCAGAGCGCGGCCGCCCGAGGCCAGCGTCAGCCGATTGGCGACGATGCGATCGACCACGGCGGCGTCGAGACCCTTGAGCAACGCCACCCGCTCGCGCAGGGCCGGTTCGAAAGCGATCTCGCCATTCATCGATCGCGCAGTAATCGTGGCAACCCGATCCTTGACGCCGATCTCGTCGGCCAGTTCGTCGATGCATTCCTGGTCGATCATGGTCGAATCCATGTCGGCGATCAGGATTTTCTTGCGGCGGGTTTCGGCCTGCTGGACGATCACGTCGACCGCCTCGGTGGCGAGTGCCGTGCGCAAGGCGGCACTCGTATCAGTGGCATCAGCCACCTCGGGCAGGACGAGATCGCAGGCAATCCCTTCAGCCAGCCAGACAACAGCGCTTGCGCCGACCGACCGTGACGCCATATTCGCAAGCGACAGCGACAAAGCGCGCTCAGTGGGACGGGAAACAAGCGTGGCGACAAGCGGCATGGAACATTCCGGCGGACAAGCGGGCGAGGGCCGCGTGAAGAACGCGATCCTGATAGCCGGGCCGACCGCCAGCGGCAAGTCGGCGCTGGCGCTCGATCTGGCCGAGCGCAAGGGTGGCGTGATCGTCAACACCGATTCCATGCAGGGCTATTCGGTGCTCGACGTGCTGACCGCCCGGCCGGAGGCGGCCGACCTCGCGCGCGCACCGCATTTCCTCTACGGCCATGTCCATCCGGCCACAGCCTATTCCACCGGCGCCTGGCTGCGCGACGTGATGAAGCTGATCGACGACGGCACGCTCTCCGGCCGGCCCGTAATTTTTGTCGGCGGCACCGGGCTCTATTTTCGCGCGCTGGCCGAGGGCATTTCGGAAATGCCCGACATTCCGCAGCGGGTCCGGGACCGCTGGCGCTACGAGTTGAAGGAGCAGGGCGCCGTCAAGCTGCACGGCCTGCTGCTGCGCGAGGATTCGGCGACCGCCATGACGCTGAAGCCGACCGACAGCCAGCGTGTCGTGCGGGCATTGGAGGTGCTCGACGCGTCGGGCCGTTCGATCCGGGAATGGCAGGCAGAACGCGGCCAGCCACTCATCGACAGGGGCAGCGCGCGTTTCTTCGTGATCGAGCCGGATCGGGCGGTGCTGGTCGGCCGCATCGAAAAACGCTTCGACCAGATGCTGCACAAAGGCGCGCTGGACGAGGTTCGGCGGCTATCGGCGCTTGGCCTCGGTCCCGATTTGCCGGCGATGAAAGCGATCGGCGTTCGCGAACTGCAGGCCGCGATGGCCGGAGAGATTGGCTTTCCCGAGGCGATCGAACGCGCCAAGATTGCGACCAGGCAATATTCCAAGCGGCAGACAACCTGGTTCAGGCATCAGCTGGAGCCGGAATGGCTGAGATTGCGCCCTGGTGACGATCTGGAAACCACGATCTGATCGCTTGTTTCTATTGCAACCAGAAAAGTTTACCTGCAAGGAAAGGTTCTCGTTGCGGTTGTCCAAGTTAACCCTCCGTAAGCCCGCCCATGCCATAAGGTCAGTGGGCACTTTTCCATTGGGGAGCAGATGCGTTTCCACAAGGCGGAATCAGCATTTTTCGTCTTTATTTTCGTGATCCTGGCCGCTGGCCTGGTGACGCTGCATGCCTATGGGCTTCTGCAATCCTTCGCCAACGAGCTGCATACGGCTTCGGGCCTGGACAAGGTCATCTATCTCAACAAGCT
>NZ_RZRQ01000488.1:0-3266 GCF_003997785.1 Mesorhizobium sp. M7D.F.Ca.US.004.01.2.1
ATGACGAAGTCGGGTTCGCGGTCGAAGATCGCCATGATGCCTTGCGCAACCGCCTTGACCACCGGCGCGTCGCGCTCGGTCATCAGCGGCAGCACTTCCATCAGGTCGCGGATTTCATAGTCGAATTTTGTCCGCTCGCGCTTCAACCGGTCGAGAATGCCGATGACTTCGCCTTTGACGGTGTCGAGATCTTCCTCGAGCAGGAAGCGGCGGTCGATGGTCAGCCGGCAGGAATCGGGCACGTTGGGCGAGGGCAAGCCGGGCCGGAAGTCCTCGGTCTGGCCGCCATGGATCGAATTGATGTTCATGGTCGAGCGTTTTGCTCCTTCGGGCACGACCGGCATGCGCGTCATCTTGCGGTCGAGCGCGGGGAACAGCTCGTCCTCGAATGCCCTGAGCACTGCACCCATATGGCGCACCGCATTGTCACCGAGAAACGGCATCGAGCCATGCGCGATCTCGCCCTTGGTCTCGATCTCCGCCCACCAGACGCCACGATGACCGAGGCAGATGCGGTCCTTGTTCAGCGGCTCGGGAATGATGACGTGGTCGACCCTGGGTTTTGAGAAATAACCGAGCCTTGCCAGATGGGCGACGCCGCCGAAGCCGCCGGACTCCTCGTCGACGGTGCCGGATATTTCGATGGCGCCGGGAAAGTCGGGGAAGACCTGCAGGAAGGCTTCGGCGGCGATGATCGAGGCGGCAAGGCCGCCTTTCATATCACAGGCACCGCGGCCATAGACCTTGCCGTCCCTGACGATGCCGGCAAAGGGATCGACGGTCCAGCCGTCACCGGCTTCGACCACGTCGATATGCGAGTTGAAGTGGACGCAGGCGCCGGGCGACCTGCCGTTGAAACGGGCAACGACATTGACGCGCGGGTAGCGGTCGGTGTCGCCGGGGGTGCCTTCGGCGCGGATGAATTCGGTCTCGAAACCGCTCTTCTTCAGCCGCGCGCCGAGATATTCGGCGCATGGCCGGTAGGCCTCGCCGGGTGGATTGATGGTCGGAAAACGGATCAGCTCGGCGGTCAGCGCGACGACCTCGTCGCGCCTGTCATCGATTGCCTGGAGGAGTCGCTCGTTCATGCACGGAGTTGAGCGGCGATATCAGCGA
The DNA here is from genome assembly GCF_003997785.1 of Mesorhizobium sp. M7D.F.Ca.US.004.01.2.1. Taxonomy (NCBI): domain Bacteria; kingdom Pseudomonadati; phylum Pseudomonadota; class Alphaproteobacteria; order Hyphomicrobiales; family Phyllobacteriaceae; genus Mesorhizobium; species Mesorhizobium sp. M7D.F.Ca.US.004.01.2.1. The sequence goes on from NZ_RZRQ01000488.1 coordinate 1,117, forward strand.
TTTTGCAAGCCCACCGGTGATCAAGCCCGTGCGGCGTGTCGTTGCGGCAACTATCGCGGGAAATCGTTCAAATTCGCTGCTTTGGATTGGCGAATTGGTCAAGGAGTGTGTGTTACCTCATTCACCTGCCATTAAAAAGATGAAAAACAACGTGATGGCAGGCAAGTAAGGGGCAATCAAAGGGGTTTGATCGCATGAAAAAGACAGTTCTCATGGCGGCGGTGTTTGTCGCGATGCTGTTCGGTGCTTCGGGGCAGGGCTGGGCAGCCAGCCTCGTTGCAAACATAGACGTGTCGTCGCAGACGATGACGGTCAGATATGGCCTGTCGGTTTACCGGTGGAGTGTCTCCACCGCGCGTTCCGGCTATTTCACGCCGCGCGGTACCTATCGGCCGCAGCGCACGGCCCGGATGTGGTATTCGCGCAAATATCATATGTCGCCGATGCCCTATTCCGTGTTCTTCCATGGCGGCTATGCCATCCACGGAACCGGCGCCGTCAGGCAGCTCGGCCGCCCGGCGTCGCATGGTTGCGTGCGGCTGCACACGGCCAATGCCGCAACCTTCTATTCGATGGTGCGGGAAGTGGGGTTCGGCAACACGCGGATTGTCGTCACCAACTAGAGCTCCGACCGGCTGTTGATCCCACCGCGGTTTTGCGGTGGGATCGATTGCAATTGCCTGTATCTCGGGCGCTTTGCCTGAAAAATGTTGCAGGAATAGCGCATTGGCTTGGGAAACGGTGTCGTTGCGTCACTTGGGCCCGGCGAATGGTTTCTGCCAAAACGCGATTATGTTAACTTTCAAGCAGATAACTTGCGAGGGGCTTTGATGTACAGACTTCTTCTTGGGGCGGCGATTGCCGTCACCGCTACTTCGGCCATCGCCGCCGATGCGGTTGAGCCAATTGTCATGGATCAGGAACTCGCACAGCCGCATATTTCCGGCTATGTCGAAGCTTATCTTGGCGGATTGTATCTGTCGGCAGATGGTGGACATCTCTCGGCGACGACAGCAGGCGGTGCCGGTCGGGTCAATTTCCCGATCGACGCGCGCTGGAACATCCAAACCGACGCGAGCATCGATTCGCTTTGGGTCGAGGGCAGCAACATTTATGGCTATGGCGGCGCCATCCACGGCTACTGGCGCGACCCGAGCAGTTATGCGCTTGGCGGATTTGCGACGTTCACGCGCTACGGCGGGGACATTGGCGGCCCGAAGATCTACAATTTCACAGTCGGTCCCGAAGCCCAGGCCTATTTCGGCAACGTGACCGTCTATGGCCAGATTTACTATGGTCAATTGCGGGCCAATGGAGAGTCGGAGCATCTGGACAACTGGGGAGGCCGCGCCGTGGTGCGCTATTTCGCCCAGGACAATCTTCGCTTCGACGGCGAGCTTGGCTATTCTACGATTTCTTTTAGTGGCGAACACGTGAATACCGTCACCGCGGCGCTGCAGGCCAACTACCGGTTCTCCGGCACGCCGTTCTCGGTGTTTGGACGCTATCAGCTGGATCACGTGTCGGTTGCGAGCACCGATCTGAACATCCACAAATACCTGATCGGCCTGCGGGCGAGTTTCGGTTCGAACACCCTGCTCGAGGAAGACCGCAATGGCGCCACGATGGACACCTACCGGCCCAATTTTATCCTGCCGTTGCCGCTTCTATAGCCTTGGCGGGCCTTTCCTGGTCTGACAGAAAAATCGATTGCAAAAGCCGCGAGGCGCGTCCTTGCGGCTTTTGCGCACAATCAGCCCCGTGAGGCGGTGGGCCGCTGCCTGCCTGGCAACGAGCGGGATACGACTGTCCCTTGCCGCGCACCGGCAGCATTACAAAGCAGTTCGAATTTTCGTTACCGTGCTTGGACTTCGGTGTGGGACTTTCTGCCGGTAGCGACAGCACTCGGCGAAGGTTTTGTCTGTTCCAAGGCGCTGGTTATTGATGGCCCATCAATAGCGGGCAGTGATCAAATCAGCGCTCGCCGAGGAACGAACTCAAGCGCTGGCGATGGGCGCCTTTGCCTGATGGGGCCGCTTTCTCCGCCCACCGCCGATCTCCCACCTTTTGTGGAACCACATCCACTGGCCGGGATCTTCGCGTACCCAGCGTTCGACCACATCGTTGAGACGCTGGGTGGTGGCGTGGAC
>NZ_RZRQ01000489.1:0-3244 GCF_003997785.1 Mesorhizobium sp. M7D.F.Ca.US.004.01.2.1
GGCCAGCACCATGCTGGTCAGCGTCGCCTGCCGGACGGTGGCCTCACCGGCCAGCCGGCCGAGATCGGCGCCCAACCCGGCCGTCACCGTCGCCGCCATCGGCCCGACGACGAACAGCAACGCCAAGACGATGAGCATTGCGTTCAGCCAGGTCTCGGCCCCGTTGACTAAGAGATAGCGGCGTTGCGCGACCGGCAGGTTAGTATCGCCGACCACATTGGCGCCTAGCCGCGTCAGTGCCAGCACCACGATAAAGGTTAAGGCGATCTGCAGCAGCGTCAGCGTCACCGCGCGTGCGGGATCGAAATCGAAACGAAGCGCCTGGTAGATGCCGACCTCCAGCGTCGTCGCGGCCGGCCCGCCGCCCAGTATCAGCACGATCGTGAAGGATGTGATGCAGAGCATGAACACCAGCCCGGCGACTCCTGGCATGGCGGCACGCAGCGTCGGCCATTCGATCAGCCGGAACGCCGGCCGCGCCGACATGCCAAGCTGGCTCGCCAGCCGCCATTGGTCGGCTGGAATCGTTTGCAGCGCCTCGAGGAACAGCCGCGTCGCCAACGGCAGATTGAAGAAGACATGGGCGACGAGAATGCCGGACAGGCCATAGATCCCCGGCCAGCTTCCGCCGCCGATCACGGCGAGCACGCCGGCGAAATAGCCGGCGCGGCCATAAAGCGCCAGGATGCCGAGGGCCGCGACGATGGCCGGCAGCGCCAATGGTACGGCGAAGAGCTGCAGGATGAAGGCGCGGCCAAAGAAGCGTGGATGCCGCGACAGAGCGCGCGCCACGAACAGCGCCGGCACGACGGAAAGCAGCGTCGACAGCGCCGCTTGCCAGAGCGTGAAGCGAATGACGCGCAACAGATAGGGATCGAAGGCTGCCCAAGCGCCCGAGAAATCATGGGCGCCCTCGAAAAGCAGGCCAGCAAACGCGCCGCCGATCAGCAGCGCGATTGCGGCGAGCGCGACAATGCCGGCGCTGACGCGGGAATCCGTGGAATACGCCGGCGTCATCGCGCTGCCTACTTGCTCATCACCGCCAGCCACTCATCCACCCAGGCCTTGCGGTTGGCGGCGACCTCTTGCGGGCTGAACTGCAAGGTCTTGGTTGGCTTGACCAATTTGTCAAAGGCCGGGTTGAGCGGCTTGTCGGTCTTGCCTGCCGGGAACATCCAGTTGGTCTCGGGGATGGCATCCTGGAATTTCGGTCCGGTCATGAAGGCCATGAACTTTGCCGCCAGCGGATTCTTGGCCCCTGTCGTGGTGATGCCCGCCACCTCGATCTGCAGATACTCGCCCTCCTCGAAGGAGGCCGCCTGATAGCGCTCGGTGTTCTCGGCGACCATGTGGTAGGCCGGCGACGTCGTGTAGGACAACACCATCGGCGCCTCGCCCTTCGTGAACAGGCCATAGGCCTCGCTCCAGCCCGGCGTCACCGTCAGCACCTTCGGCTTGAGCTTGGCCCAGGCCTCCGGCGCCTTGTCGCCATAGACCGACTTGACCCACAGAAGCAGGCCGAGGCCGGGCGTCGAGGTGCGCGGATCCTGGATGACGATCTTGTCGTCGGCACTGCCTTCGACCAAGTCCTTCAGGCTCTTCGGCGGCGTCTTCAGCTTCTCGGTGTCGTAAACGACAGCGAAATAGCCGTAATCAAAGGGGACAAAAGTGTCGTCGCTCCAACCGCCCGGCACATTGACGTCGGTCACCGCGCCATGCGGTGCGAACAGGCCTGACGCCTTGGCATCGGCGGTAAGATTGGTGTCGAGGCCAAGCACGATATCGGCCTTGGTCGACGCGCCTTCGAGCTTGACGCGGTTGAGCAGCGCGACGCCATCGGCGACCGAGACGAATTCGACATCGCAGCCGCATTCGGCCTCGAATTCCTTCTTCACCACGGGACCCGGACCCCAGTCGGCGGTGAAACTCTCATAGGTGTAGACGGTGAGCTTGTCCTTGGCCAAGGCCGGTCCGGACAGGACCACGGTCATTGCTGAGACAAGAGAATATAAAAGCGTGCGCATCGGCGCCTCCTTCGTTCGAATTGAAAGGAATTGAGGCGTCGGACTGTCCGAAACGTCTAATCCCTCCGCCGGTACAAACCGGATCAGGTTCAGCGGGTTGGCGAGATTGCCTCTCAGCCGGTCCGCGAAGATCGCGTCCGGCACCCCGTTAGAGCGTTTCGACACATAGGCCGGGCCGATCCCCCACGCAAGTGGGAGTTTGCCGCCTTCCGTTTCCCGTGCCGGGCTGGTAAGGGCCACACGATATGAGCACATTCACCATCCTGCTTGGCGGCGATCTCATCCGCACGCCACGGCTCGACCGCCAGGTCGAAGGCTCCCGCGTCATCGCCGCCGACGCCGGCATCGGCCATGCGCGGCTGCTGGGTCTCGTGCCGGAGCTGTGGGTGGGTGATTTCGATTCGGTGCCGGCCAACCTGCCTGACGATCTCGCTTCCGTGCCGCGCCGGACCTTCCCGGCGGAAAAGGACCAGACCGATGGCGAACTGGCCATCGCCGCCGCACTGGAGCGCGGTGCGACCAGCCTGGTGCTCGCCGGCGCCTTCGGCGGCAAGCGCGCCGATCACGCTTTCCTGCATCTGGCGCTAGCCCTGCGGCTGGCCGAGGCCGGAACCGATGTGCTTTTGACCAGCGGCGCCCAGGAAGGCGTTCCCCTGCTGCACGGAACGGCTGGCTTCGACTATGCCGACGGCACGCTGTTTTCGGTACTCGGCTTTTCCGAGCTTGCCGGCCTGACCGTCACCGGCGCCAAATGGCCGCTGAACAACGTCAAAGTGGCGTTCGGTTCGTCGCTGACCATCTCCAACGAGGTCAAGGGCCACCTCGAAATCGCGCTGGATCATGGCCGCGCGATGCTGCTCGCTCATCCCTATCCCTTACCTGAAAGCTGACATGGCCCCGCCCCTTCTCAACCTCGACGGGATAAAGCTGACCTTTGGCGGCACGCCGCTGCTCGATGGCGCCGCCTTGACCGCTTCGGCCGGCGACAAGATCGCCCTGGTCGGCCGCAACGGGTCCGGCAAGTCGACGCTGCTGAAGATCGCCGCTGGCCTGATCGAGCCGCAGGACGGCGAGGTGTTCCGCCAGCCTTCGGCAACCGTTCGATACCTGCCGCAGATGCCCGACATGGAGGGTTTTGCGACCGTTCGCGCGTATGTCGAGGCCGGACTTGGCCCCGCCGACGATCCCTACCGCGCCAGCTATCTGATGGAGCATCTCGG
>NZ_RZRQ01000048.1:0-26008 GCF_003997785.1 Mesorhizobium sp. M7D.F.Ca.US.004.01.2.1
GCTTTCATACAATACTTATGACATGTGATTTTATTTGGCGTGATACGCCGTCGGCGCTTCTCGGCACAATGCCGACCAAACTATTTACATTGGGTTCTGGTGGAAAATTGAAATGTCAAGGTGTCGATCTCAGTGCTTCTGGTTCGGGGAATACGATCGTTGGCACCCCTTCGTCTAACACCACGGGAGCTACTGCGGAGCTCATTGACTGTAAGACCAACGCGGCGGTCACGATCGCGGCGGTGCCACAGTCGCATGGCCAGATCGAGATCGACGCTATGCGCGTCGGCTCGACCGGGGTGAACTACAATCAATATCGTGGCCGCTATACCGGGTCGCTGGTCGAAGAAACGACGATCGTCCACACCGGAGGGGCGTCAAACGGCACGACGCCGATATCGTGGAAGATCGTCACCACCGCCAATGCGACCTGGCATTTTCCCTTCGAGGCACCGCCGATCGCCATCTGGAATGACACGACGGGATCCGCTGTCACGGCAACGGTTGAATGCCGCGCCGCCGCGATCCCGAATGACGACGAACTCTGGCTGGAGGTCGAATATCTCGGCGACGCCTCATCGCCGCAAGCCTCGTTCGTCAGCGACGTCAAGGCGACGCTTTTGACCGCCGCTGCAGCACAGGCTTCCAGCTCGGAATCGTGGGGCGGCTCGACCGCTTCGTTCAAATTGGATGTCACCTTCACACCTCAGCAGAAGGGCTGGGTTCTGGCCCGCGTCAAGGCGGGCAAGGCGTCGTCGACCTTCTATGTCGATCCGAAGGTGACGCTGACCTGATAAGGAAAAGGGCCGGCGCGATGAACGCCAGCCCTTTTCCAGTCACGCAACGACCAATCCTTTGCTCCGGCCGCATGGCCGTTTCAGTGCTTTTCCCGTGAAACGCTTACCGCGCGCCGCCTCATGCCTAGTCTAGTCATGCTCGTCGCCCAAGTAGGATTTCACAAAGCCAGCTAAGGCTTCCGATGCCGGCTTCACGGTGCCGACCGCGGCGTTTGGCTTGGGATTAGGTGTCCAGCTTCCAAGTCAAATCGAGCACGAGCAGCAACGTGCCTATCGCGATCGCCAGCAACAGATAGGCGAGCACCTCTAACGGCCTATGCGTCCAGTGTGTTGGAACGACCGGCGCCTGCGCCCACGTTGTCCATGGTGATCCCGCACGCTCTGCTTTCCGGGCTCGTTTCATATCCAGCCGTTGCTGAGCGTATTGCTGCCGGGTCTGTTCGGATGACCGGAGCGAGTTGTCCTGGAGCCAGGCCTTGAATTTGCCGGCGTGGACGCTCACTCTGATAGCGGGAAAGCCTTGGCGGCGTTGCTCAGCTTCAGACGCTTTGAATTTCTCCCACCACTCCTCCCACGTCGGCGGCAGATCACCAACTTCCGAAAGCTCGAGGATGAGAGCGTAATCACGAGGGCTGTAGACCGGGGCGGCCGGCCATTGACTGGTGTCCGTCATCGCCTAGCCTTGCGCCCAGCCTGCCGTTGTTGCCCCCAAAACTAAGACGGATTAAAGCCAGCTGCCCTCAGTTGCCTGCCGAGCTTCACTCGAGTAGCGCAAGACACCTTATCGCCGGCACCGCATTTTTTATTCGCGTCTGACAAGTCAAGCAGCGCCGTGTTGATCCAGCTGCCAGGGGCGCGCTGTATCCCATAAGGTGTCGGCGGCGCGCCAGCAGCCACGGCTGCAACAGCCGCGGCACCCTGGCCATGCGGCGCGCGCTTCCAACCGTTTATGATAAGGCAATTCTTCATGTACTGATCTTCTGCAGCCAAGTTGCCTAGGGCATTGCCGATTCCGGCTCCCGCAACAAAGGCTGGTGACCCGATGGCAAGATAACCTTGGTCTGCCGATCCCTTTTGCATTTCGCACTGAGCATGGGCGACGTCGAAACTCGGCCCGTACCCAATTTGCATGTAGTCGGCTTGATTGCTTGTTTGGCAGCCGCACAGCGGCGCAATGGCAACGAGTGCCATCAACATTTTTCTGTTCATCCCCCAGCCCTCCCAAGGCTTTAAATCAGCATCTCCTAAAATGAATATTTCTGCAAGTGATGACAGTTGTTCTGGTAAATTTTGAGCGGTTCCAGATATATGCGGCCTATTCACAATGTCGTCCGCGCGGCGGCGAGTGGAATTAGAATCTGGAAACCACTCTTGGGCTACAATAGCCGGTATGCTCGACAGAACCGCGCCGTTCCCCTGTGACGTCCACAAGATCGCTGAGCAGTGCGGGATCAAGATCCTGAAACCGGCCCTGCACGGCGCGATGGCCGGTCGCGGCAAGGTATGTTTCTGCCCGATCACGCTGAAGCGCATCGGCCAAGCTCACGGCGCCGACCATCTGCGCTTGGTGCTGCGGCTCATCGTCGAGTCCAACGGCAACGCCGGGGCGCTGCAGATGGAAACCATCGCGGCGGTCTCCGCGCTGGTACGCTCCGGTGTCGTCGAGATCCGCGCCGACCTGTTCGACGACGTCGACCTCGAGCAGCTGCGCGCCTGGTCGCAGATCGTGAAGCCGATGTTTTGCTCAACCGCGGAGGCGATGGCAACTGCACTGCTCTGGCGCTTCGCAAGCCCAGACCAGATCATGCCGAAGCTCTCGGCCGAGGAAGCCGCGGCCGAGGCGAAACGCGTTGAGATCGCGCGCAAGGGGCGGGAGAACGCGAAGCGGCGGCGGATCAAGGCCGACGCCGGAATGTCTTCGTTCAGCCCATGATTTTGTTCCAGTCGATCGCGTAGCCCGCGGCCTGCATCTCTTTCGCCAAAGCGATTTTCCAACCGCCAGCGCCATCGAACGCTATGTAGACGACGCCATCATAGTCGCTTGGGGTTTCGACCGGCTGCCTGACGATCGCAGCGACACGCTCCGGACCGAGCGCGCCGAGGAAGAAACCGAGCTCGAAAATCACGTTCTGGCGTGGCCGATCACCGTCATCAGGGGTTACCAGGACGATCGCAAAGCCAACGGAGGCTGCCTCGTCCCGAAACTTTGAGATGATGGTTCTGCCCTTGTTGGCTTGCTCGTGGAGAATGACCGGGGTCAAACCGATCTGGCCGACAAAGCGGGCCACGGTTTCCCGGATGGCCTCGTCGTGGCCATGGACTATGAACACCTTTCTGGGGTCGATCTGCTTGGTCGGCGTAGCCGGAGCTGAACCGACGTCACCAGCCTCTTCGAGGCGTTCCTTCAGAAGATCGATCGCTGCCAGGAGAAGGTCGATCGCCTTTTGGCGCTCACCTTTCAGAGCCTCGACAATGCGGTGACGCGCGGTTCGCTCCAGCATCGAAATCGGATAGTTGAAGTGGATCGCTCGCCGGTATCGATCATACTCAATGGTGTTGGCGCCGAATGTCTCAATCAACGATGTGTCGATCGCGGTTGAAAGGGGTCGGATTAACGGGCTTGGATCATCACCCGGAATGTCCTCCGGGTTGAACGCCCGCACCTCTTCCAGCCGCTTGGTGAGCCGGACGATACCTCGACGCATCTGGTCGGCCGTGAGCGTTACATTGGTAGGTTCTGCTGGTTGACTACGCCTGGCCATTGCCCGGTTCTCCAATTTGGGGGCATTCGCCGGCGGCTCGAAGGCCGCCGGCGGTTCGTCCAATGCTAGGCAGCGTCCACCAGATCGATGGGGAACCAGACCTTCTGCTCGCCCGAGGTCGAGACCAAGCTGATACCATGAAGGCAGTCAGCCTTGCGGATGTAGGCCTCGCTTGAAACCGCGATCGCCTTGCCATTCACAGCATGGTAGGTCCAACGCCACTGACCAGCGACGTCCTTGTAGACCCAATAAGAAGGAAAGGTGCGCTGGGTCATTTAGCGTGCTCCTTCGCCAGACCGGCGGACATTCGGCTACCGGCGTGCTTGCGTTCCTTCAGCACCTCATTGACGCGACCGGGGTTGACCCCGAACTTGGCGGCTATCTGGTGCTGAAACCATCCTGCAGCCCGGAGCTTCCAGACCTCGATGGCTTCGTTGAAGGTGAGAGACTTTTGGATTTCAGGCATGCTCATTGGTCGATTCCTATCACTTCAAGTGATCTCAGGCTTGACCGATGGCTTTCACCCGGACATGGTTGTCCGGCTTTGACGAGCCTCGTCCCGCGCCTTCGATCGATTGAGCGGGATGCGATCTTGGGGTGCCGTCGCGTGGGGAGGCTAATCCGTGCGGCGGCCCTTCAAATCGCGTATCAATTCCAACAGTTTAACATGACATCGTCGCGTGCAAGGACTCGGCAGCTGCTGTTAACAGCGCTTTTGTTCTCGTTTCGGTCCAAGAATAGGACATAACCGAGCAATTTCAGATGGTTGTCTTCGTTCAGCTAACCCTGTGAATAGCGGGCATGACGTGATCAAACGGCCAAGGCGGAGGTCAAATTCCGCCGAAAAACCACGCATTTGCCGCGACATACCCCGAATCGATGCAGATTCGTTTGCGTTAATTCGATAGGGTAGCGCCTGGCCTTGGAGATCAGGCCTTGAACCGCTCGAGCAATTCGCGGGCAGCCGCGGTGACGCGAACGGTGACCCCGTTGTGACCGCCCGATAGCGCTTCTCGAACGAGGTTGACGTCGACGGCGAGATCGTTGGCTATTTCCCCGAAGAGCAGCGTCTGGATTTCGTCCGGGCAGTTCGCGAGGACCTCATTCGCCCGAAGCTCTATCCGATCGACGATCCTGTTTTCATCGGCCACGCGCTGCGCCTTGGCCTGGTCACCGCCGCGGTAAGCCTTTCGGGTCGCACGTATCGGAACCGTGGTCATTTTCAAATTTCCTCGCTGGCGCAAGGTATCGTTGTGACCAACGTATGTTCAACCGTTGGGATTGATCGAGGTCGTTTTCTTTCGATCTCGACTTGCTGATTTCCAGCCGGCCGGGTCCGCCGTGCCCGCCGGTGCCGCCGCCGCGCTAGTGCCATCGAGACTGAGGTAGCTCTCGTAGAACCGCCTGACCAGCGGCACCGCCCGTCCTCCGTGAAAGGCATCGACCGGCGGAAACCCTGGTTTGCCGGCGAGGACCGGCAACCGTTTCTGCGCCCATTCCTTGGCGTATGTCTTGCCCACGATCGCCTCGGCGATCTCGATATCGGTCGCGAAAAGCGGGAGGTCGTCGAGCTGGCTTCGAAAGGTCACCGCCGCGTCCGCCGCGCGGCGATATACCTATCGTTTGCATCATCAGGAGCGCAAGGCGTGCAAACGGTCACCCCTGAAGACAGCGTCTTGCCGTCGTATCGATGAGGGCCGAACTGAAACCATTGTTTGCATGACGGGCAACGGTGAAAGACCTTGCCGTCTCTCATCTCCATGTCCGACATGTTCTCAGCCGAATTCTATCTGGATCAGACTTTCGCCCCTGGTCTTGAAGCAAGAGAAACTTAGGGGTTGACCATGATCGCAGGTGCCAAAAATCATCTCGGCATGGTCAGGTAGGTCTGCGATGGCGTTTCTGAGGTCGCCGACAGTCAGTGGGCCGCCCCCGCCTGATCTCATCCAGCCTGTCGCTACGTGCTCTCGATTATAATTCCGTCTCTCCACCATCGCCCTACCTCCGCTCGATTCGCATGTTCGCGTGGATGGATTAGGGGAGCAAGTGGCGGCGCGGCTTTTATGAACCACCGCGTCGCTTGTCAGCCGTTCCCGACGATGCTGCCAAGATCGGCTTGACCGCGCAGCCTCACGCCGGCGCCCCCATCGACCTGCTCGCCATCGGCCACGAAGACAACACCGGCGGCTTCAAGGGCGAGCCGCAGCACCTGAACGGTCGCGTTCCGAGGCGTCGACGCGCCGATCTCGAATTGGCGGATCGTGACGACACCAACGCGAGATGCGTTAGCGAGAGCCTGCTGTGACCAACCCAACATCGCGCGGGCGGCGCGGCATTGCTCAGGTGTGATCATGTCCATTAGCGGTCCCTTCGCTGCTCACCGATAGTCAGCACTTACCACAAATGTTCAATATAGTGTCAATCTGTCGAAAAACGACAAAACTGATTGACATTCGATAGGTGACGCCTCAGCTTTCGATCTGCGGGAACAATCACGTTTTCGATCCCACAGGGGGGAATATCAATGCCGAACACCTCTGTTCGGGCAGCCGCCGAAGGCATGCCCATTAGCCGTCGCTCTCTCATGGGCGGAATAGCTGCCGTTCCCGCCGTGCTGGCCGCAGGCGCCGCAGTTGTCGCTCCGGACACGCCGTCGCAAGTCCACGCGTTGATCGACGCCCACAGGGCTGCCCTGGCGGCCTGGTTGGCTACGCTACCGTCGCAGGACAGCCAACACGACGACTTCGATCCCTCGCCAGCGGCAACGGCGCGCTATGACACAACTAGTGACGTTGAATGGGAGGCTCGCGAGGCGCTGTTGACCTTTCGGTGTCGGACCTTGGCCGAGATCGCCGCCAGGGCCGACTACCTTGCCGACCAGGAGGAGAACCGCAAGAGCATGAGCCTCGATCCCGCCCAGATGGAAATGCTGCTGGCCTCGATGAGGTCGGCGGCATGACCACCACTCCTGTTTCCGTCATGACGCTTGACGGTGAGGCTGCAAAGGCCATGCGAGCGGCGGCCGCAGAGATCGAGCGGGATGCCGCCTCTATCGCCAGCGCAATGGCGGCGATTCACGGCGGGGATTGGCATGTTCATATCGATCATCTAGCAGGGCTTGTGATGGTAGTGCGGCATTAGCTAAGCCCACCACCCCTATGATCGGCCCGCCGTCCGAAAGGCGGCGGGCCTAGTCGCTCCACCTAACCTTGCTGGGGCGGATGTGTCGCGTGTCAGCACCAAACTGCAGCTCCGCCTTGATGGCACTTGCTTCCACCATTGGGGCTATCTCAGATATCAACGCGTCGACGGCAGGGACGCACAGCGAAGGGCTGGGAATCGACAGAATGAAGCCGGTGGGATAGCGCAGATCGTAGTTTTCGTTGATGTGCGCGAGCTGCTTTGCCAGCGGTTTGACCAGCTGATCAGCAACTGTGAGACCTTGCCTTTCACACTCGTCGAAGACCAATCCGACATCATGTCGCAACAGGCCCTTGCCCAGCGCGATCTTTGGCGTCCCTTTCGCCACCAGATATGATTTGAGGACGACTTCAACGGCGTGGGAGAGTAGAAAATAGGCGGGAAAGCTGAGGCTGGCCTCCTCGCGCTCGGCGACGATCTGGAACGCCTGGTAGTAGGATCTTCCTCGCTTCAGCAAATCGCCAGCGAAGAGCCCGAGTGGCTGGGGCATTTCCCACAAAGCTGCAGAAACCTGCTTCAAACCAACCACGGTCATATGGACGTCCTTTGTCCGGCGGCCAAAACTGAGGATTTACGGGGATAAGCTGCCATTCACTGCCGGCGGCTCTTTCATCTGAATATAGTCTGGCTTCAGAAGCCACGCGCCTCTTTTGAAATCGGCTGGGCCAAGCGACAGGGTTCCAAGCTTAGGTCGCATGTTCTCGGCGCTGAGCGAGTACCGAAGAACAAACGTGGCGCTCTCAATCGAAATCCCACTCGCCTTGAACATCGGCAAATCGTAAGTGAACTCCATACCAAGATTTTCGAAAATTTGTGTTTCACCAGGGTTCACTACGAACCCTTCTGGGGCGATGTAGCGTTGATCTTGGCTAAACATTTGAAACTTTGTCAGGGGCTGCCTATGGGAGCCTCCATTCTTGGTCTTCACCCCCGAGCGTTCGACTACCATCAACGAGATGTGCTTTGCCGTCGCGAGCCCGGCGTTTCTTATCGCAAGTCTGATCGACCCATGGACTGTCGTTCCCGATGACATCCCACCTGTAAAGTCACAAACGAGGTCCAGATCAGGAGAGCCACTTCGACGAAATGCGTCCTCGATGTCGAAGTGCTCCATCGCGTAGCTGCTCGAAGCCGATCGCTTGAAATACTGCTTCGCCATGTTGCACATATGCGGACGACGCTCTGATCGAGGGACGTCGATCACCAAATAGCCTGCCCGATCATCTTTCGCAGAAGCAAAACCAGCGACTCGGACTCCGTCGTTTTTGGGCTGTAACAGATCTCCAACCAGGGAACTTACAGCACTGAGAGCTGCCTTCCAGTTGGGGATCGGATCCAACGCTTGCGCGGCGTCGACACCGTCGACGGTTCGACAGTCGACGCCAATCACCACAACCCCGCCTGCCGAGTTGCTGAAGGCGGACATTGCCTTTGCGATCGAGCGCCGCCCGTCTTTGGTCAGCTTTCCTTCGTCGGTGAAGAGCGCGCCTTGCTTGCCGACCGCCGAACCCTTGAAGTCGAGTTGCAAAGTTTCCTGCGTCTCCTGGAGGATTGATTCCTGCAGAAGAGCCTCGCCGCCAGTAGTTACCTCGTCGAACGTCATCTTTGCCAACCCCTTTCGGTGGACAGTGGAAAGGGCGGGTCGGCCTAGTCGTCAGCCTGCGAGCACCATCCCAATCGTTATTCCAACACCGATAGCGAAGCCAGTCACCAGATTTCCGGCAAGTCGGAACGCCCAAGCCGTAACGCCGCACCAGTTCCACCTCGGCTGAGACCGCTGCAAGCCAATTAGCTCATCAAAAACGTGTTCCATGGCATTTCTCTCCTTCGGGCGATTCCCGTTTAGATCGGCGCCTAGCGAAGTCGAGTTGTGTAGATATGCTGTAGATCGGCCGATTTTCGACCGTTCCTGAAAACTCTGCAAACCTTGGAAATGTTGGCTCCCCGGGCCGGATTCGAACCAGCGACCAACCGGTTAACAGCCGGTTGCTCTACCACTGAGCTACCGGGGAACGGAGGCTCTTATGTGAGTGGCGCAGCCTATAGCTGCCCTTTTCGGCTTTGCAAAGAAGCATTTCGCATTTTTCCGAGGCTTTTTCGCGCAGGGGTTTCTCGCAATCGTCGACAGATGCCCTCATATTAGCCGTCTTGGCAGGGGTAGGGAACCGAAAGCGCGGCTGCGGCCTTAGTTTAACGGTGCTCCTGAATGATCAAAACGGATTAACCTTTCGAGACGATGACAGCACAAGACAACCAGATGCCGGCGCGAAAAATCTCGGTTTTCGGGCGTGAGTTCAAGATGCCGCGCTCGCGCGGGCTCAGAATCACCATCGGTATCCTGCTGACCATCGGCGGCATCCTCGGTTTCCTGCCGATCCTCGGCTTCTGGATGGTTCCGCTCGGATTGCTGGTGCTGTCCTATGAATTCGCCATGGTTCGGCGTTACCGCCGCCGCTTTGTCGTCTGGTGGGAACGGCGCCGCCGGCCGGATTGACGGCCGATATCGCAAGATCACGCGCCTTAGCGTCCAGCGTGCTCTTCCAGTGCCTCACAGATCTGTTTGAGAATTGCCGCGGCTGAGGCAAGCCTTGCCCTGTCGTGCGGCGACAGGCTGCCCGCACCTTCGATGGACAGGCGATCGATGGCGTAGTGCAAAAGCTCTCCGCACTGCGGCAGAGACAGGCTGGCCGGCGCGTTCTTGTCTTTTGCCACCGTTGCCTGATGCATGGCTTTGCCTCCTGGCGTGCTCAACGCATGGGCCGTGGATGCGTTTCTTCCGACGACAAGCCATGCTTAACAATCCGCTAATATGCCGTTGTGTTGCCTGGGTAATGAGGATTTGACGGATGCTCCCCGCGCTGGTGCAGAGGAAACCGTTCGGAATGCACGGTCGCCGCTTGACGGCATTTTCGCCGCAACCTATTGGAACCGGGTGGAACGCCGGGAGCAACGAGGCCTCGTGGCGGAGTGGTTACGCAGAGGACTGCAAATCCTTGCACCCCGGTTCGATTCCGGGCGAGGCCTCCAATGCCCGGGCCCCCGCGCAGCAGCGCAGGGGCCTGAAGTTCCTGACACAATGAACCGCGGTTCTGTCGCGGCAAGCGGATTGGTTGGGACATGAGCGCTGATTTCTCCGAGCTTCGCGTCAAGATGGTCGACGGCCAGGTTCGCACCACCGATGTGACCAGCGCGCCGCTGCTCGACGCCATGCTTGTCGTGCCAAGAGAGGTCTTTGTCGGCGCCGCCCAGCGCGATCTCGCCTATATCGACGAGGACATCCGCATTGCCGCCGGCGCCGACGGCGCGCGCTACCTGATGGAAGCCTCGCCGCTCGCCAAGCTGATCCAGCTGGCTGAGATCAACCCGACCGATTCGGCGCTCGATGTCGGGTGCGGCACGGGCTACGCATCGGCCATCCTGTCGCGGCTGGCCGGATCCGTAGTGGCGCTCGAAAGCGATTCGGCGCTGGCCGAAACCGCTAGATCGACGCTTTCGTCACTTGGCTGCGGCAATGTGACCGTCGTTCAGGGGGCGTTGCCGCAAGGGTATGCAGCCAACGCGCCATATGACGTCATCTTCATCGGCGGCAGTGTCGCGGAAGTGCCGGCCCCGCTGCTCGACCAGCTTGCCGAAGGCGGCCGACTCGTCGCCGTCGAAGGACAGGGTAATTCCGGCGTGGCCCGACTTTTTTTCAAAGCCGGGGGGGTTGTAACCGGAAGACGCGCGTTTAATGCGGCAATTAAGCCACTACCGGGGTTCGAACGTATTCGCGCCTTCGAATTCTGAATGATTTTGCCTTGCAGGAGAGACGTTGTCATGGTCGCTTGCATTTGAACGATCATTGCTGATCCCAGACTGGGGGCACTTTGGGGCTGAGCAGCAGGGAACATGAAACACGCCGCTACAGCTGCTCAAAGGAGAAGCTGGGGCGGCGCGGTTCCCATGGAAAACGAATGAGGGTTTAACCGTGCCGTCTGTACGAAAGTCACTTTTCACCGCCGTCCTCGTTTCGGCGACCATGCTATCCCCATTGGCCGCTTCGGCCGAAACCATCTCCGGCGCGCTTGCAAAGGCCTATCAGTACAATTCTTCGCTGAATTCGGCCCGCGCCGGCGTCCGTGTCACCGATGAGGGTGTCGCCATCGCCAAGTCGGGCTGGCGCCCGACTGTCACCGGCTCGGCGAATATCGACTATTCGAGCAGCCATCTCAACGGCACCAACTCAAGCGTGCGACTGACCACCGGCAATTTTGGCGTCCAGATCAATCAGACGCTGTTCGACGGCTTTCAGACCAGGAACAATGTCGCTGCCGCCGAAGCGCAGGTCCGTGCGTCGGTCGAAAGCCTGCGCAACACTGAAGAGGGCATCCTGTTCACTGCTGCCCAAGCGTATATGAACGTCATTCGCGACCGGCAGGTCGCCGTGTTGACTGAGCAGAACCTGCAATTCCTGACCGAAACGGCGCGCGCGGCGCGGTCGCGCTTCGAGGTTGGCGAAGGCACACGCACCGACGTCGCGCAGGCCGACGCTTCGCGGGCCGCCGCAGTGGCATCGCTGAGTGCTGCCCGGGCGCAGGCGCTGGCAAGTGCGGCAAGCTATCGCCAGATCGTCGGCGACGAACCGGGCAAGCTCAAGGGTGCTTCGCCGGTTGCAAAATTGTTGCCGTCGAGCCTCGCCGCCGCCGTCGGGGTGGCCGCGAACGAGCACCCGGCCATCCTTGCCACCCAACACCTGGTCGATGCCGCCGCGTTTTCTGTGAAATCGGCTGAAGGTGCGCTGCTGCCGCAGCTGTCGGCTTCCGCCGGCGTTTCAAGCGCCTATCGCAACACCTCGCCTTTGCCGGGCGTCAGTTCGCAGGACGGCACCACCAATTCGGCCAGTGTCGGGGCAACGCTGACCATCCCGATCTATTCTGGTGGCCGCACCTCGGCGATCGTGCGCCAGGACAAGGAATCGCTCAGCCAGGCTCGCATCGAGGTCGACGTCAGCCGCGACCAGGTCCGCCAGGCCGTTACCGCCGCCTGGACCGAGTACACCGCCGCGCAGCAGCAGCTGACGGCCAACAGACAAGTGATCGAGGCCGCGAAGCTGGCGCTGAACGGTGTCATCGAAGAACGCAATGTCGGCCAGCGCACCACGCTCGACGTCCTCAACGCGCAGGCGACGGTCATCACCGCCCAGATCAACCAGGCTGGCTATGAGCATGATGTGGTGGTGGCGAGCTACGCCATCCTGCAGGCGACAGGCCGTCTGTCCGTCGACCGGCTTGGCTTGCAGGTGACGAAATACAAGCCTGAAGAGCACTACAACGCGGTCAAGGACAAGTGGTACGGCCTGCGCACGCCGGACGGCCGCTGAGGGCGTTCGGCCCGGGCTTTGCCGTCTCCCTGTTTGAGCGGGCTCTTTTGGCTCCGCTGCTCTTGGGTTCGGGATCGCGCTATCTGTTGAAATCCCACAAGTCCCCAGATTGGGGATTCTCGTGCGGCGCTCTGTCGGTTACGCTGTCGCCATGATTCGATCCGGCTTTGCCGGAACGGAAACCCACAGGGGTCACAAAGGCGGCGGATGTGACGATGGCAACGGCAAGTAGCGCACAGCGCGAACCTTCCATGGAAGAGATACTGGCTTCCATCAGGCGGATCATTGAGGACAGCGACGGCGGCCGCAAGCAGCCGGGCGATGCCGATGAACTGCTCCAAGATCTGGAGCCGGCGTCGAGCGCCGCCGCAGCCCCCGACGTCGAAGCATTTCGTGCCGACCTGCATGCTGCTCCCGAGGTCAGGAAGCCGGTCACGCTGGCGGAGGTCCAGGCACAATTGCCGGCGGCCGAGCCGGTGATCGCGCGCATGGAAACGCCGGTGCGCCCCGATCCCGCCCCGGCAAAGCCAACGATGACACTTGCCGAGGTCAGCGCCCGCGTTGCCGCCGAGCCGGCTGCGGTCGATGCACCAGCACCGTGTCCTGTCCCTGCTACCGAGGCCCCCGTCGCCGATTGGCGGCGCGAGATCGCCGCGGTTGGTGAGCAGCCGAGGGCGGTGTCGGACACGGGCGAGGTCCGCAAGACGGTTGCCCAGCCACCGGTGGACAATCTCAGGGACGAGTCGGCCACGGAACCGGTCGTCGAGCCGTCTCGTCCGGATGCAAGCGTGGTGCGGCCGGCGGCGGCCAGCGATGCGCCGCGTCCGGCGATCGTTTCCGAGCACACCGGCCGGCAGGTCGCAGCGGCCTTTGGTGAGCTTTCCGATGCGTTTGCCAGCCGCAGCAAGAAGACGTTCGACGAGATGGCCGAAGAGATGCTGCGGCCGATGCTGCAGGATTGGCTCGACAACAATCTGCCGACACTGGTCGAAAGGCTGGTGCGCGAGGAGATTGAGCGCGTGGCGCGCGGGGCACAGTAGTCCCCATACCGATTGCCCAGGAGAAACGGCGCCTTCGTGGCGCCGTTTCTCTTTGGTGAGGTCAGTTCGCGCTGGTGGCGAAGCAGACGAGGTTTCCGTCGGGATCCCTAACGATGAACGTGCGGGCGCCCCACGGCTCGGTTCGCAATGTCTGGTGGAAAGGGGCCATCGCTGCCTGATACTCCAGAAACAGCGCCTTGATGTTGTCGACGGCAATCGTCGCCGCCAGCAGATCGTCGCCGTGGCTGTTGGTGAAAGGCGGCTTGTCAACATGGCGCAGGTTGAGCCGCGCACCGTCCCGGAACACCTGTGCGTAGAAGGGCGGTTCGCCATAGGTGAAGCGTGTCTTGAAGCCGAGTATTCGCCGGTAGAAATCACAGGCTGCTTCGATATCGGAGACAAAGAGCTGCGGCTCGGCGAAGGCGAGGTGCGGTTTTGCGACATCTGTTGCTATGCGGTCAGTCACGGTTTGAGGGCCTTTCTTCAGCGCCTGCCAGCTATCGAAGCCTGACTTCCTGGCAACCAGTTCCTGGGCATCGGCAAGCTTGAAACCGTGATCGAGGATCTGACTATCGGTCAAATTGCGGAAACGCGGCAAAATCCATCCAATCACAGCGGCGACGGGATAGTACCGTTCGCGGTGCCATTTGAGATAGAGCTTGGCCTGTTTCTTGTGGTGTTCGAGCGTTGGCATGGGCGCATTGCGGGTTGAGGTGGCGTAGGCGGGCAATGCCCCTCCGGCCGGAAGCCGATGCGCCCTACAGCAGCGTTGGTACGGTATTGGGATGACGCTTGGCGGTCAAGGCGGTCAAGCCCCCCTTTTCCCAGGCAACAAGTGGCTGCTTTCTTTGAAGGACGATTGCAAGTGGTCTTCCTTGATCGGATCATGGCCATGCCTATTTGACGTCTAGGGTCCAAGACAGCCGCGGCGGTTGACTTGGCCAAAACCTTCCGATTTACACCGGACCAGCAAAACTCCCGACAGCGCGGACCATTTTCCCATGCTTGAAAAGACCTACGACGCCAAAACCGTCGAGCCGAAGATCGCCAAAGTCTGGGAAGAGGCCGACGCGTTTCGCGCCGGTGCCGGGGCCGAGGAGGGGGCCGAGGCCTTCACCATCGTCATCCCACCGCCGAACGTTACCGGCTCGCTGCATATGGGCCACGCGCTCAACAACACGCTGCAGGACATATTGGTGCGCTTCGAGCGCATGCGTGGCAAGAATGTCTTGTGGCAACCGGGCATGGACCATGCCGGCATCGCCACGCAGATGGTGGTCGAGCGGCAGCTTATGGAGAAGCAGATCCATCGCCGCGACCTGACCCGCGAGCAGTTCATCGAGAAAGTGTGGGAGTGGAAGGCCGAATCCGGCGGCGCGATCTTCAACCAGCTGAAGCGGCTCGGCGCCTCGGCCGACTGGTCACGCGAACGCTTCACCATGGATGAAGGCCTGTCCAAGGCCGTGCTCGAGGTGTTCGTCACGCTCTACAAGGAAGGGCTGATCTACAAGGACAAGCGCCTTGTGAACTGGGACCCCAAACTGTTGACCGCGATTTCCGATCTCGAGGTCGAGCAGCAGGAGGTCAACGGCAATCTCTGGCACTTCCGCTATCCCATCGAGGGCCAGGTCTTCGACCCGGAAAACCCGAAAACCTTCATCACCGTGGCGACGACACGCCCCGAGACGATGCTGGGCGATACGGCCGTCGCGGTGCATCCCGACGACGAACGTTTCCGGCATCTGGTCGGCAAGAACATCGTTCTGCCGATCGTCGGCCGCAAGATTCCTGTGGTGGCGGATGAGTATTCCGATCCGGAGAAAGGCTCGGGCGCGGTCAAGATCACGCCGGCGCACGACTTTAACGACTTCGAGGTCGGCAAGCGCCACAAGCTGCCGGCGCTCAATATCCTGACCACGGAAGCGGCGGTGAGCCTCAAGGACAATGAGGATTTCCTCGCCGGTCTCGAGGTGACGCCGGAGCGCCAGGCGGTCTGGGATGAACTCGACGGCCTCGATCGCTTCGTCGCGCGCAAGAAGATCGTCGAGCTGATGGACGAAGGCGGCTTCCTCGAAAAGGTCGAACCGCATCGCCACGCGGTGCCGCATGGCGATCGCGGCGGCGTGCCGATCGAGCCGTTCCTGACCGAGCAGTGGTATGCCAACGCGGCGGAACTGGCCAAGCCGGCGATCGCCTCGGTGCGCGAGGGCCGCACGAACTTCGTGCCGAAGAACTGGGAAAAGACCTATTTCGACTGGATGGAGAACATCCAGCCCTGGTGCATCTCGCGCCAGCTCTGGTGGGGTCACCAGATCCCGGCCTGGTACGGACCGGACGGTCGTGTCTTCGTCGAGAAGACCGAGGAAGAGGCGTTGGGCGCGGCGATCGAATATTATCTGGCGCTGGAAGGCCCATGGAAGGCCTGGGTCGAAGACAAGCTCGAGAACTACAAGCCAGGTGAGATCCTGACCCGTGACGAGGACGTGCTCGACACCTGGTTCTCGTCGGCGCTGTGGCCGTTCTCGACCTTGGGATGGCCCGATGAGACGCCCGAGCTGAAGACCTACTACCAGACCGACGTGCTGGTGACAGGCTTCGACATCATCTTCTTCTGGGTCGCCCGCATGATGATGATGGGCCTGCACTTCATGGACGAGGAGCCGTTCCACACCGTCTATGTCCATGCGCTGGTGCGCGACAAGAACGGGCAGAAGATGTCGAAGTCGAAAGGCAACGTCATCGACCCGCTCGACCTGATCGACGAATACGGCGCCGATGCGCTGCGCTTCACGCTGACGGTGATGGCGGCGCAAGGCCGCGACGTGAAGCTCGACCCGGCGCGCATCGCCGGCTATCGCAATTTCGGCACCAAGCTGTGGAACGCGACGCGTTTTGCCGAGATGAACGAGGTCGCGCGCAATGACGATTTCTGGCTGAACGACGCCAAGCTGGCGGTCAACCGCTGGATCTTGACCGAGCTGACGCGGGCCGCGCGTGAAATCACGGACGGCATCACCTCATACCGCTTCAACGAGGCGGCGGGCGCTGCCTACCGCTTCGTCTGGAACCTGTTCTGCGACTGGTATCTGGAACTGCTGAAGCCGGTGTTCATGGGCACCGACGAGGCGGCCAAGGCCGAAAGCCGCGCCTGCGTCGCCTTCGTGCTCGACGAGATCTACAAGCTTTTGCATCCGATGATGCCGTTCATGACCGAGGAATTGTGGGCGCAGACCGCAGGCGAAGGCAAGGAACGCCCCTCACTGCTGTGCCATGCTGCATGGCCGTCGCCAGATTTCGAAGATGCCGAGGCTGCTGCCGACATCAACTGGCTGGTCGACCTTGTCTCCGGCATCCGCTCCGTGCGCTCGGAGATGAACGTGCCGCCGGCAGCCATCGCACCGCTCGTCGTCGTCGGCGCCAATGATGTGACACGTGAACGGCTCGTTCGCGAGGAGTCTGCGATCAAGCGGCTGGCGCGGGTCGGCGACATCTCGCTCGCCGATGTCGCGCCAAAGGGTTCGGCCCAGATCGTGCTCAACGAGGCGACGATCTGCCTGCCGCTCGGCAGCCTGATCGATCTTGCCGCTGAGGCTGCGCGGCTGCAGAAGGAACTGGCCAAGGTGACCGAGGAAATCGCGCGCCTGCACAAGAAGCTGTCGAACGAAAGATTCGTCGCCAGCGCGCCGCCCGAGATCGTCGAAGCCGAGCGCGAAAAGCTCGCCGAATATCGCGACGCGCAGGACAAGCTTTCGGTGGCTTTGACCAGGGTTCGCGATGCCGGTTGAGGGTGGATTCGAGAGACTTTAGTTCTCTCTGAAATGGCGGTATTTTGCCTGGAAAATAGGCATTCCGTTGCGTTAATGTTGACGTAAACGGAAGTTTTAGCCCCATTGTTGCCATAATGTAACAATGGGGCCGTATACCCCGCAAAACACCCTCTTCTAGAGCCGTTTTGCACAAATTTGCCGATTTTACTGATCCATTTGCACCCAAATGCCGAGTTTTCGGTCTTATGGGGAACGTCGGAACTTTGCCGAAAACGCACTCTGATCAACTGTACGTGTACGCTTCTAGAATTCGTTGTTGCACCGTTAACCTGAATTGGTTCTAGCTCGATGCACTAGTTATTCGGGGAGGACATTCATGAACAATCTGCGTCTGAAAGCACTGCTGGGGGCAGGGTGCTTTTCGCTGGCTTTGATGGGCTCAGTGCACGCTGGCGGTTTCTCGCGCGGCTCGGCCGACACCGACATTATTTTTGAAGACGGCAACTTCAACATGCGTACAAGCGTGACGTATGTTTCGCCGCATCGCGAATTCACCAAGAACCCGAATCCAGCGCTCGTCGGCACTGAATACACAGACGATTACGTTATCCCGTCCGCCGCGGTGAAGTTCAATCTCACCGACAATTTCCGCTGCGCCGGGACCATGGTCGACAACAATGGTGGTTCGACCACTTATGATTTCCCGAAGGTGAGCGGCAAATTGGCCGAGGAGTTTACCACCAACGAAAAAGCGGTGACCTGCGGCGTTAAATTTAGCCTTGGACGCGGCAATCTGTGGCTTCTGGGCGGTGGGTTTGTCGAAAATCTTGATTACAACCGAGTGAATGCGCTTGGTTCTCTTCCGGGTAACGTCGTGCTGCCGAATGCAAACCTCGAGCTGGCGGGGCAGGATTATGGCTATCGCCTCGGGGTGGCGTATGACATTCCTGAGATAGCCTTGCGGGCTCAACTTATGTACCGGTCCGGAACCAGCTATGGTGCAGACGGGAACCTGACCGTGCCGACGGCGGCATTGCTGGGTGCGCAGGCCAAGCAATTGCAGGCAGCCGCTGTAGCTGCCCTGGGGCAGGGCAATATACCGCTTGCCCAGCAGTTGGGTGCGCAAGCAGCAGCGACGCTGCAGCAAGCCTATCTCGCCGCCGCCAATGGCTTGGACACGACGGCGCCTGCCACGGGAACCGGCAATCTACCCCAGAGTGTTGAATTGAAACTTCAGTCTGGCATCGCGCCTGGCTGGCTGGCTTTTGGTTCGGTGAAATGGATGGACTGGAGCGTTCAGCAGGCGTTGATCGTAAACTCCCCCATAACCAACACTATCGATACTTATAACTGGAAGGACGGATGGACCGTCACCGGCGGCGTCGGGCACGCGTTTACGGAGCGCCTCTCTGGTCTTGTCAGCCTGACCTGGGATCAGGGCGTTGGGACTGGTTGGGATCTGACGAGCGACACCTATACGCTCGGCATCGGCGGCTCCTACAAGGACGGGATCGGCGGAGAATTGCGCGGCGGCGTTGGTTTGAGCTATCTGACATCTGCAACCGAGACGCAATACGCGGAAGTTCCGGGCGTATCCGGGAACCAGGCCGTTAAGGCTGGCTATGCTGTTGCGCTGAACCTGGGCTACGCCCTGAAGTGGTAAGCTCTTTTGTATGTTAAAAAGGCCGGGCACCGCCCGGCCTTTTTGTTGCCTTGCCGACTTCGAAGAACCTTCAAACGGGGCACTCCGGTGCGTTGCTGTTGACGTAAGCGGAAGTTTTTGCCGTATTGTTGCCATAATGTAACAGCGGGCAGGCCGGCTATCGAAGGTATCATTTTTGAGCGGTTTCGGGCGGATTTTCCTTGGTTTCTTGCCAATGCATGCGCGCAGACGGGTGCTTTTAGACTCGGTGGCATCAGGTTGAAAATGCGCTCCGCGAATATGTACGTGTACGCCCCTTGAAATCGTTGTTGCGTCACCTAGGCGAATTGGTTCTTGCTTGGGTTGTGCTCGAATTCGGGGAGAGACTCATGAACAATCTGCGTCTGAAAGCGCTGCTGGGGGCAGGGTGCTTTTCGCTGGCTTTGATCGGAACGGCGATCGGCCCGGCGCATGCCGGCGGCCTGGAGCGCGGTGGCTACGACATCGACCTGCTGTTTGATCCGGCACCGTTCGCTTCAGACGTTGGTGCGACTTACGTTATGCCGCAACGTGATCTCAAAAACGCGGTGGATACATCCGGTGGAGGGCTGACGGGCAAGAGCTCGGCCCGTAACACCGAGGGCTACTGGGTGCCCTATGTTGGCTTCAAGGCCTCGCTTGGTCATGATGTCGACTGTCTGGTGGATTATTCGCAGCCATGGGGGGCCAGTTCCAACCCCGGCATCTGGAACGGCTCCTATTCCAACATCAACACCCAAATCAAAAGCAACAACTATGCTGGCACCTGCTCCTACAAGATGGATGTCGGCAAGGGGCAGCTTCGCTTTATTGGCGGCGTGTTCTACCAGGAGGTCTATGGCTTCAAGGAGAGCTATGCCAGCCCGGCTCTAGGCACTACGCTTGGCCGGGTGGATCTCGATAGCAGTGGCTGGGGTTGGCGCGCCGGCATCGCCTACGAAATTCCGGACATCGCGCTGCGCGCCAGCCTCGTCTACAATTCGCAGGTGAAGCTCGACAATATCGCGGGTACTCTGAACATCGGTGGCAGCATCGCTGACATCTATGCTCCGACGGAGTCGATGCCGGATTCGTTGGAACTGAAATTGCAGTCTGGCATTGCGCCCGGTTGGCTCGCCTTCGGTTCGATCAAATGGGTTAATTGGAGTGTGCTGCAGAGCGTTCCGATTTGCTCGCAGGCGACCAAGCCTCTTGGATGCACAACGGTTTCCCCATATCCGATCAGGTTGACGTCGCTCGACCTGATGTACCGTGATGGTTGGACGGTTACCGCCGGCATTGGTCACCAATTCAATGAGCAATGGAGCGGCGCCGCGCAGATTTCGTGGGATCGTGGCACGTCGCATGGCTACGGCGACCAGACCGATACCTGGACGTTCGGCGGCGGTGTTGCCTACACGCCAAGACCCAATATCGAACTGCGTCTCGCCGGCGCTGTCGGAGTGCTAACCAGCGGCCATTCTGGAGTGCTGGTTGATGGCAATGGCTATCCAGCCGGCACTGACGTCAGCTACGATTTCGGCAATGATCTGGTCACTGCGATTTCCGGTGGTCTCAAGATCAAGTTCTAAGCTTTTGAAAATTTAGACGAAAGGCCGGGCAACGCCCGGCCTTTTCTATTGAGCTGGCATTGCCTGCGATCCTCTCATCCAAGCGGCGTTGCATATTAGCCGCACCGCTTTCGCCTCGTGCGATTGTGACGTTTTGGCAACACTTTCTGAACAACCCCTGCGCTAGAAGTCAGGCTGAAGAAATTGCCCATTTCCCGCCATAAACCCGGCGCACCTCGATCTTGTCTCGGGACACGCGCCAAAAGGCTCGGCGATGGGGCAGGCCGCACCGCCCGCGGCAAGGAAGAGTATGGACGCCAAAGTCGTTTCCAAGGCCAAGCTCCCCAGCCGCTATGTGACCGTCGGTCCGGCGCGTGCGCCGCACCGTTCCTATCTCTATGCGATGGGCTTGTCGGCGGCCGAGATCGCGCAGCCGCTGGTCGGCGTCGCGTCCTGCTGGAATGAGGCGGCACCCTGCAACATCTCGCTGATGCGTCAGGCGCAGGTGGTCAAGAAAGGCGTCGCGGCCGCCAGCGGCACGCCGCGCGAATTCTGCACCATCACCGTCACCGACGGCATCGCCATGGGCCACCAGGGCATGAAGTCGTCGCTGGTGTCGCGCGAGGTCATCGCCGATTCGGTCGAGCTCACCATGCGCGGCCATTGCTACGATGCGCTGGTTGGCCTGGCCGGCTGCGACAAGTCGCTGCCCGGTATGATGATGGCCATGGTGCGTCTCAACGTGCCGTCGATCTTCATCTATGGCGGCTCGATCTTGCCCGGCAGCTATCGCGGCCGCCAGATCACCGTGCAGGACGTGTTCGAGGCGGTCGGCCAGCATTCGGTCGGCACGATCGACGATGCCGAACTGCTTGAAATCGAGCAGGCCGCCTGTCCGTCGGCCGGCTCCTGCGGCGCCCAGTTCACCGCCAACACCATGGCCACCGTTGCCGAGGCGATCGGCCTGGCGCTGCCCTATTCCTGCGGCGCGCCGGCACCCTACGAGATGCGCGACCGTTTCAATTTCGCCTCGGGCGAAAAGATCATGGAGCTGATCGCGAAAAATATCCGGCCGCGCGACATCGTCACGCTGAAGGCGCTGGAGAATGCGGCGACCGTGGTGTCGGCAACCGGCGGCTCGACCAACGCAGCACTGCATCTGCCGGCGATCGCGCACGAGGCCGGCATCAAGTTCGACCTGTTCGACGTGGCGAAAATCTTCGAGAAGACGCCTTACATCGCCGACCTTAAGCCGGGCGGCAAATATGTCGCCAAGGACATGTTCGAGGCCGGCGGTATTCCGCTGTTGATGAAGACGCTGCTCGACAACGGTTATCTGCATGGCGACTGCCTGACTGTGACTGGCCGCACTTTGGCCGAAAACATGCAGCACGTTGCCTGGAATGAACATCAGGATGTGGTCCGCCCGGCCAACAGACCCATTACCCAAACCGGCGGCGTCGTGGGCTTGAAGGGAAACCTTGCCCCCGAAGGCGCGATCGTGAAGGTCGCGGGCATGGCGGAGTTGAAGTTCTCCGGCCCGGCACGCTGCTTCGATTCGGAAGAGGAATGTTTCGAGGCGGTGACGCATCGCAACTACAGGGAAGGCGAGGTTCTCGTCATCCGCTACGAAGGGCCGCGCGGCGGCCCTGGCATGCGCGAGATGCTGTCGACGACGGCGGCGCTCTACGGCCAGGGCATGGGAGGCAAGGTGGCGCTGATCACCGACGGGCGCTTCTCGGGCGCGACGCGCGGTTTCTGCATCGGCCATGTCGGCCCCGAGGCAGCCGTGGGCGGTCCGATCGGGCTGCTCAGGGATGGCGACGTGATCTCGATCGACGCGGTGAACGGCACGATCGACGTGGCGTTGTCCGATAGCGAACTGGCGGCGAGGGCAAAGACATGGAAGGCGCGCACGACAGACTATCAGTCGGGCGCGATATGGAAATATGCACAGACGGTAGGGCCGGCGCGCGATGGCGCGGTGACCCATCCGGGCGGTGCGAAAGAAACACATTGCTATGCGGACATCTGAGTTGTTGAGGTCGTCTGTCTTTTCGGCACTGGTCGTGATCGCCACTTTTGGCGCGACCTTTGGCGCCGTGGGCCAGGCTATGGCCTTCGACGACAAGGTGTTCGACGACAAGACCGGCGTGAAGCCGCAATCCAGCCCCTGGGCGGTGTTCCAGTTCGGCTTCTCCGCCTACAAGAACGGCCACAAGGAACAGGCCGCCGAGGCCTACAAATACGCCGCAGAGAACGGCCAGATCGGCGCCACCTGGAAGCTTGCGCGGATGTATGCCGAGGGCGATGGCGTGGCGCGCGACGACTATGAGGCGTTCAAGTTCTTCTCGGAGATCGTCGACCAGGATGTCGAACCCGGCTCGCCCGAGGAAAGCTATGTCTCCGATGCGCTGGTGGCGCTTGGCGACTATCTGCGCAAGGGCATTCCCGGCAGCCCGGTCACCGAGAACGAGGTCGCGGCCCAGGAATATTACATGCGCGCCGCCGCCAACTATCGCAATCCGAACGCGCAGTTCGAAATGGGGCAGATGTTCCTGAAGGGCGAGGGCGGCGTGAAGGCCAGCGTCAAGCAGGCCGGGCGCTGGTTCCAGCTTGCCGCCGAGAAGGGTCATGCCGGCGCCCAGGCGACGCTGGGCCACCTGTTGTTCCAGAGCGGCAAGATCGTTCGAGGCCTGGCGATGATGACGGCAGCGCTCGAACGCGCTTCGCCGGCCGATCAGCCCTGGATTCGCGGTATGCAGGAGGAGGCATTCGCCACCGCCGGCGAGGCCGACCGCCGCACCGCGATCTCGCTGGCGGATGATATCCTCACCAAGGGCGGCAACGCGGACCAGTAGTCTCGCGGCCGCGCTGGTTTCGCCAAAAGCACTCGATTTCGATCTTGATCAGTTCTCGGTCGGCTCCGTCGGCACCATGCTGGGAGCCGGCGTTGAGATCGGCGTGACGTGCAGGTGCGGCGCCATCGTGTTTGCGGGGCAGCTGTCCCCAACCTTCGTCCACGAGGTGTTGTTGAGCACCATGTCGCAGCGGGCCAGATGGCTCTGCTCGGCAACCGTCAGGCAGGCGACCTGGCCAAGCTGGTAGGATTTTCCATTGGCCAGGCATTCCTGGTCGGCAAGCGCCGCCGCAGGAGCGGCCATGGCAAATGCCAGGCCGATCGGACAAAGAGAAAATCGAATGGTCATGGGAACCCCAGCCGCCATGCTGGCCCGCAATGAACGGCGCGAAATGTGGCGATATGAGGGTTTAGCCGCTGTCAGGCCGGCTGCAGCGCGAGATCAATCGCCACCGGGACGTGATCGGACGGCTTTTCCCAGGCACGCACGTGCTTTTCGATCGAGGCCGATGAGAATCGGTTGGCGGCTTCCGGCGACAAAAGCAGGTGGTCGATGCGTATGCCATTGTTCTTCTGCCAGGCGCCGGCCTGATAGTCCCAGAACGTATAGGTATCGGGCGCGTCGGTGACCGCGCGGACAGCCTCGGTGAAACCAAGGTTGAGCAGCCGCCGGAAAGCTTGCCGCGTCTCTGGCTGGAACAGCGCGTCGCCCAGCCAGTTCTCCGGAAACCGCGCGTCGATCGGCTCGGGAATGACATTGTAGTCGCCGGCCAGTACCAAGGCCTCTTCAAGCCTGAGTCGCTCCTGCGCCCAGCGCTCCAGCCGCGCCATCCAGGAAAGCTTGAAGGGGAACTTCTTCTCGTCATCGATTGGATTGCCGTTCGGCAGATAGAGCGAGGCGACGCGCAGCGCGCCCTTGTCGGTCGAGAAAACGCCTTCGATGAAACGCGCCTGCTCGTCGGCATCATCGCCGGGCAGGCCTCTGATGACCTCGTCGAAGCGCAGTTTCGACAGGATGGCGACGCCGTTGAAACCCTTCTGGCCATGGGTTTCGACATTGTAGCCAAGCGCCTCGATTTCGGCGCGCGGGAATTGCTCGTCGACGGTCTTGATCTCCTGCAGGCAGACGATGTCGGGCGCGCTTTCGGTCAGCCAATGGGTCAGGTTGCCGATGCGGGCGCGGACGCCGTTGATGTTCCAGGTGACGATTTTCATGACGGTCTCGATGCTGTTCAGTTGGGCTCTTGCGGCGGATGGCGTTCGACCAGTCCGATCGTATTGCCAGCCGGGTCCTTTAGGAAGGCCATCCATTCGCTTTCCCCCGCTGGACCGAACTGGCCCTGGGTGTCGCGATGGACAAGCGTCGGCGGCGCGGTGAAGGGCATGCCCGCCGCGACCGCCGAGGCATGGAAGTCGTCAAGGCCCGATATGTCGAGATAGACGGTTCCGGCCGGTATGCCGTCGGTGAACAGCAGCCTGATATCGCCGGCCATGATGAAGGCGATGCCCGGCGGATCAAAGCGCGCGTGGACAGCCATACCGAGTACGTCGCGCCAGAAAGCCAGCGTGGCGTCGAGGTTGCGTCCGGCCGCCAGCGCGATCTGACGGACCGCGCCGATGGCAGGCATGGCTATATGGAGAAGCTCGTGCCACAGCCGCAGGAGGCGACTGCATTCGGGTTCCGGATCTGGAACGACTGGCCCATCAAATCGTCGACGAAGTCGATTACCGAGCCGCCCATATAGACCAGCGACAGATCGTCGATCAGCACCGTGGCGCCGTCCTTCTCGATGGCGACGTCATCGTCATTGCGAGTATCGACCAGGTCGAACTTGTAGGAGAAGCCCGAGCAACCGCCGCCTTCGACCGAAACGCGCAGCGCAGTCTTGCCGGCCTCGCCAGAGACAATCTTGGCGATCCGCTTGGCGGCGGCCTCGGTCATATCGACTTTCATGGCAGTCTTGGCATCAGCGCCCATGGGCGTCACCTTGCTTTCGGTTTCACATGATAGGTATGAAGCGCGAGGGGCCAAGTCAACTAGACCCAAATTATCTAGACCAAGTCAACTGCGGCAGCATCAGCCATGACCAATGAGTTGGGCGACATCGGATTCGGCTATCGGCCACGCGCTGCCTATGCCTGCGATCCGGCAAAGTCGCGCGGACGACTGTTCGACGAGGTGGAAAGCCCGACACGCACGCCGTTCCAGCGCGACCGTGACCGCATCATCCATTCGACGGCGTTCCGCCGGCTGAAACACAAGACGCAGGTCTTCATCGCGCATGAAGGCGACCATTACCGCACCCGGTTGACCCATTCGATCGAAGTGGCTCAGATCGCGCGCGCCCTGGCACGGGCGCTGCGTGGCGACGAGGATCTGGCCGAGGCGGTGGCACTGGTGCATGATTTCGGCCACACGCCCTTCGGCCACACCGGCGAGGACGCGCTGAACGAGAAGATGGCCGCCTGGGGCGGCTTTGACCACAACGCGCAATCGCTGCGCATCGTGACAAGGCTGGAGGCGCGCTACGCCGAATTCGACGGGCTCAATCTGACCTGGGAAACACTGGAAGGCCTGGTCAAGCACAATGGACCGCTGACGGATGCCAACGGCAAGGGTCTGAAAGGGCCGGTGCCGCAGGCGATCCGTGATTACTCTGAGCTGCATGATCTCGAACTGGACCGGTTTGCCGGCATCGAGGCGCAATGCGCGGCGATCGCCGACGATATCGCCTACAACACGCATGACATCGATGACGGGTTGAGGGCAGGGCTGCTGACGCTGGACATGCTTGAGACGGTTTCGCTGCCGGGAACCATTCTGAAAGGCGTGCGCGCACGCTATCCTTCCCTCGATGACGTGCGCACCGGCCACGAACTGATGCGGCGGCAGATCACAGCCATGGTCGAGGATGTCATTGTCTCCACGTCAGCTAATCTGGAGCGCATCAAGCCGCAGAGCGCCGACGCGGTGAGAGCGGCGGGCGAGAC